>JAUVJW010000042.1 GCA_030596465.1 Candidatus Fermentibacteraceae bacterium
CGCCGTTTCTGATCGCATCTGTGAGACGGGCATTTCGTGTTGATAATATCATCGTATTTCCCGAAACGTGTACTCCAGTAACCATTCTCAGAAAACCGTATCTTTCACCGGATACTTCACCGCTTACGATAACATCACCCGGCTCAATGCACGGAAACGAACCTGTAAAGGAAAGGATAACTTCATCATCAGTAACATCTATGATTCCCGTGTTTCCCAGATTCTCGATCACAACTGTTACTCCGCACGCCGCATCGCTGATCTCAGTCTCCACCGGTGAATTACTTACACAGGCAGCAAACAACAGGACTGCACTCATTACCAACAATATTTGTCTACGCTTCATTGTTAACCCCTTTTTCCCTGAGACAGGTTAATTATAGCTCTGACCGGAATATGTACTCCCCCCACAGACAGATAGAATATATCATATTCATACTGAAGAAAGACAGTACCGCGAAACAGGTTTGCCGCTTTGCAATTCTCCGCCCGGATCTGAAAACCGCATCCGTTCTTATGCGATTGGCCCTGATCCGACACGCATAAAGCTGAGGGCCGCCGGATAAACCGGCGGCCCCTGCTTTGATGCGAGGTATCGCTAGATAAGCATCAATTCGATAGCCTGCATGAGCTCAATAAGGAAGTTCGGATCTGAAACTTCAACATCAAGAGCAAAGCCTGCCTGCTGACAAATACCAAGAGCAGGTTTGAAGTGCAGATTGCTGTAGGCCATGGCAGCCGCCATACCCTTAAGCTTCAAACTTGTGATTCCCGCATAGTGGCTGAATGTGTACTCACCCTCCTCGGCAAGGCCAAGAAGAGTTGCCACACCGAAGTAGAGATCACCATTCTCGCCCTTGGCATTCTGAAGAATACCATAGGCAGCCACTGCATCTGTGGCAAACGCTGTCTGTCCACCGGCATTATCGTAAGTGACATAATCAAAAGTCATGGCATTCTCATACATGCACCAGGTTCTGTAATCTTCGTCTCCCGCGTCAACCTTAACGTAAGGAACGTCCAGGTACACAGTGCTGACAGATGTGCCATTAACAATGGAATCCACGATACAGTCTGTAAGTGAGAATCCATTGGCTACTGTGAACAATGCCTTGACATTCGGATGATCAATCTCGAATGTATACTGGAAATTGACGGCTCCATACTGGCCGTGAAACCAGTCACCTATTTCCATGTTATCAAGAGTACCTTTGAGTGAATCCGGTCCGGTATCTCCTCCCCAGAAGAGGGTATCACCCTCAACAATAAGGATAGTATCACCAAAGGCGTTTATAACCTGGATATCGTTGGCTGTAAGTACAGGATCAATACACTCGAACTCGGACCAGTCCAGAGTCTGAGGAACTGTCGCTGTGTTAAACACCACAGGCCAGGTTCCACCGTCATGCTGAACAGCCATGTAGTCGTACTGATCCCCGATAACCCAGTAGTCGGGAAGAAGTATCGAGCACCAGCCGGCACCAAGGTAGGCCTCAGGTCTGGTTACGTCAGTTTCAATAGCCCACTGGAAGTTGTCCATGGCTACTTCGTAGTCGCCTGCTTCAAAAGCGGTCCAGCCGGTATTAACAAATCCCATGTATCCTTCAGCGTCAGGATACTCTGTTACATTGTCGTAACATCCCGCTACCAGGATCAGGGAGGCAGCAACCACAGCGATAATCATTGTGTTGATTTTTTTCATTATTCTTCCCCCCCTTACTGTACTTTAAGCATCTTCTGAGTAAGAACCTGTCCGGCGGTCTCAAGTCGGCAGAAGTAAACTCCCGCGCCGACAGGTGAACCTGTGGAATCAGTTCCATCCCAGATGATGGTATGATTTGCCGCTGCCATTTCTTCGTTGGCAATGGTTGTTACAAGGCGTCCGGTCATGTCAAAGACATTCAACCTGACATTACCGCTGACTGGAAGGCCGAAGCTTATCGCAGTCTGCGCGGCAAAAGGATTGGGTGCATTGTCACTAAGAACAAGCTGGGCCGGGATCTCAGGCGCGAACGCTCCGATTCCCTCGCCAAGCGCGTAAATGCCACCCTCTTCAACTGCAGCAGATATCTGTCCACCCTGCAACCAGCTGTTCAGCATTACCCAGCCCTCATTTGTGTAGCGATACACAGAAGCGGCGCTGGTGGTGCTGTTAAAGGACAGTGTTCCATTAACTGCTGGAATAGCGACAGGACCGACAATGATACCGGTCATTCGCCCACGGGCATTCTGAATAGAAGCACTTGATTCCACTGCAAGACCAAGACTTCCGGTCTCCGCAAGTGTAACCATGCTTCCATTTGGCGCTCCGCCCTTTGGAACATCAAGACGAACATTAAATATCTCAAGAGTCAGGTCAGTATCGGCAAAACCGACAGCGACATTCCTGAGAGCTTCAACTGCATGACCTGTGCTGTCATAACCACTGAAGGAAATCTCGTAGTTACCACTGGCCCATGCGGCGAAAACACCAGTCCAGATAGCATCATAGAAACTGGTCATCTTAAGGTTCTGAGTTGAATCAGAACTCAGATGAGTGGCTTCAAAGATGGGGCCTATCCAGTCGTAACCCTCAATCCCTTCAGTGTCAGCATCCACAAGTGCCGCGTAGGCAGTTATGTACTGGGTGACAATGCTGTTCTGGTGAAGAGCAGTCTCTGTTTCAGGAACTGTTTCATCATTAGAGATGTAGTATCTCATTGCAGCAGCGCCACCGGGATTATTGTTGGTCAGGATGATGTAGGTATTAGGGTCACTCAGTGTGAATGATGTGTTGTAAAGAGAGTCGAATTCCAGTAGTTCTACTGAAATAAATTCTTCCACTAAAGTATCATTATCACACTTAACTATGATACCTTCCCATCTGGAGTTAATCGCTCCATTGGCCCCTCTTCCATCAGAGTACTGCCCGTTGAAGTGGGTGAGCCAGTCCTGCTCATAGCCGCTAAACCGGCAGTACTGACTTGCCCAGACAGGTCCCTTTAATGCGAAAGCAGGAGGGGCAATCCAACCCTCGATGGGAAAGCTGGTAAAAGTACCGGTAAATGCGGTGCCCATGCCTGCATGCGCCCAGTCTTCCTGAGTTGTTCCCTCAAGGAAATCATACATGTAGATACCGCCGCCAAAGTCACTGCGGAAATCATTATGCAGGTTGCACACCAGCCAGTCAAAGTAGAGAGGAACTACAATATCATTCACTGCAGTTTCTTCAGACGCTGTGGGGTCGATTGCCAGAGCAATCGAAAGCATTCCGCTGTAATCTGTATCCAGTGCAACAGTAGAAATGATATCATCACCCTGACGCTGTGCAAGATACATTAACCAGAGGAGCTGCTGGCCCCTGCCGGCCGCAAAATCATACTTACCGTTTCCGCCAGTAACACTGTTAAGCTCAATATACGAAGCTTTCCTGAACTCTTTCAGAAGCTCATAAGTGCCATGGCTTCCAACTTCAGTCTCGGTAAAGCCAAAGCATCGGTACTGCATTACTCCGGCAATGGCGCGAATCAGCCAGGCTTCTTCATCAGGCTGAGAAGACTGCAGACTGAGTGTTGCCAGGCCATTCGCAAGATTGAATTCTCTCATCTCGACTGCTGCGGGCATAGTAGACGCCCCAGAAGTCCACGGATGAATATTCAGATAAAAAACTTCCATGGCTACGCCTTCGATCTCATTGAAGGTCGGATCGGCATAGTACATTATGTTCTGGGCGGAGTTTGAACCTCCACCGGCATCGAATTTGGTGGGAATCGCTGCCAATATAATGACAACTTTCCCATCACTGTTCATATCCTCAGGAATTCCGCAGTCGGTGGTTACTGTACCCCATACATCACTTTCGAAAGATGCTGTAAGGGCTGCGAAATCTTCAGAGGTAACCATGTTGTCATCCAGGCTGGGGCCCCAGACGATCTTGGGTACGAATGTCGTATCGCCCAGGCCGCCTTTGTTGTCAACGCAACTGGTGTCCTGCACCAGCCAGATTGCATGATCGGTAATGGCACGACAGGTGAACAGATGTTCAGCTGCTCCCTGCGTGAACTGCTGCAGATCAGGTACCAGAACTGTCACCTGATCATTCACCTCAATTGCTGAGGCGGTGCCAATACCGAGGAGCGGCATCAGGAGAACAGCGAAGACGGCCAGAAGACCAACCCTCCCTTTTCCCGAAAATGTGTTCATTTGAACCTCCTCGTAACTAGGTTTCTTTGTTACTTCGTATCTATTTTCTGTACCGGAAACCATTCTCCGGCACGCTTCAAATATTTTCCGGCAGATCATTCTAGAATTCCTCATCAACAAGATCAATAGTGGATCTTCCACCGCGATTGACATTCTGAATCATGCTCTGCCAGTTCGGATAACTGACTTCACCCTCCACTGTGGAATATATCTGGAGATAATCTCCATTTCCCATCAGATCAGCAAAAACAAAACTTTCCTGCTCTGCATCGTAGAAATACCAGATCTCATACGGTGCCTGAGTAGTACTGAAAGGATCTGTTTCAACCTCGTCGGGATCGCCATAAATCAGGTATACCCTTCCCATGTCAGTTTCCCAGCCTTCTTTGATAAGGGCTGAGAACCTTGAAGTCACGATTTGAACTCTTTCCAGATATCCCGCATGTTCGCCGGGATGCGCGTTCCAGTAAGTATCGTAGTAGAGTACCTGTCCCGCTTCATCCAGCCTTCCAAACAGAGCGGACTCTTCCTGACTGAGCAAAACAGAGAATTCCTGCAGCTTTCTGGTGGAGAAATTTTCCTCCACAGAACCGGATACTGCAACTGGAAGAAATACTTCCGCAACCATAGGTTTTGTAACTGTACCTATGGTGTCTCCATCCTGAGTGTAAGTGATAGAAAGGCTGTAAAGCCCCGGTTCTCTTACAACAGAAAGATCCAGACTGTCAATCAGAGCCACCGTTTCCATTCCCTCTGGAATGGAAACAGCATCTGCCGGTCTGGCAAAAACAGTTACACCCTCCGAATTCAGCAATTTGCTGTACCTTAGAAGATCAGTTCCTCCGAGGGAATAGATCTCCTGGTAGGTATAGATCATGCTTTCACCGGGTATGGTAAATCTGGTAGAGGCTGCGGGAAACACAATTATGTTTCCTTTCAGCAGTGAATTAACTGAACCTTCAGTAGCAGGCATGATAGTTCTGGCCATCTCTACATCGCTGAGATGTACAGGATGTTCAACGGAAAGCTCCCTTGTGGCAACTCCCTGTCGCCCGTTAGCCACATCTGTCATGCGTACTGTGAGAACCCAGTCACCATCCAGCACCGGCAACAGCCCGCAGTTAACCGCACTGCCGCTTTCTCTCCATTCTACAAGAGTATTCCAGATGTCCCCGGCCAGGGTATCACCCTGCGGGGAAGAGAGAGAAATCTCTGTTGTAAAGAGACACATCCCATCTGAATCTTGTGAGAACTGCGCGACATCCACTTCCTGATACACTTCCATTAGCAGTGTATCTCCAGCTCCGATGTTGAAAACCGCTGTGTCCATGGCAAAATCTATGTTGCCATCACTAACGGTGGCCAGCCCGGAGGCTGCCGCGGAAAATGCCAGTGCGAAAAGAACAGCGTTTGTGGTTCCAGTCATTGTGACCATTCCTCTCTCGCGTTGAATGCTCTGTCCACTGTATCCCAACCCTCCACTATTTCGTAAAATCCGTATCCGTCTTTGTCCACGAAGGTAAGTGAAAGAGCTGGTGTGAAGTAATCCCATGTTGTGTAAGGGTAGTAGCCCAGCTCAAATGGGAAGTCATGGACAATGTCCGGTTCTCCCATTTTAGCGTATACAACTCCTCTGTCTGTGTTGATACCACGGATTCCCGTGGTGCCGAATTCCCTTGATATCAGATCAAGCCTGAGAAGATATCCATCAAGGTATTCATTCTCTCTGGTGGCAGGGTCAGGATCCCGTCTTGCCCAGAAGTCGGCCATTACGGAATTTCTGTCGCCCAGTCCTCCGGCTCTTTCAATCTCCCTTAACTCATGAGCTGAAGCAATTGGTCTGATAAGAGTTATCGTCTCATCAGCGTTATCACCCCATATATCCCATGATTCAAGAAGTCCGATAGAACTTGAGGAAGACGCAACCACATCATCACCCTGCAGAGCAGCCACAGTTAACCTGTACCTGCCCTTTTCAAGACCTCCGAGAGCAACATCCGCAGAGTAGTAAACCACACCCTCTTTTCTCTCTCCGATAAGCCAGCCCTCTCTTACCACCTCGGTGGCTCTGTCAAGAAGGGCATAGGCTCCCGGCGGCATTTCCTCTCCTTCAGGAATGTAAACATTCCATGAAAGACTCACATGGCCGGAAGCTCTGACAGGGCTCTCAGGAAAAATCCTGACACCCCCGCTTGACCACAGAGTACTGTTGGAAACATCGATATAAATCTCTGTTTCCCGGTGGCTTAGCGCCCCGGACTCAAGGTCATTCAAAGTAACGGCAACAGTATGCCCACCGGATTCAAGTGAGCCGAATACAAGTACTTCACTAATTGGAAAAGAGCTGTCTGTGACCCTTGCGCTTCGGCGAATAAAACCTTCACCATCAATGGTGGCCGTGATCTCGTAGAAAACCATCGAACCATCATCATGACTTACAGAGAGAAGATCTGCCTCAGGTATGAGAACTGTTACCTCTACCGATCCGGTAATACCGGATTGAGCGGGCAAGGAACTCCAGCTGAAGCTGAACCCTGTCAGTGCAAGCATCGCAAGAATCGCAGTAAGTGTCATTCAAGCCTTTCCGAGAGTTGGGAAGGGAAAGCCCTTCCTGTTTATCCAGCTACCAGCTAGAACGAAAATCCAAGACTGGCACGGTGAACCATTTCCAGTCTGTTGAAATCCTGATACGCGTAATCCAGAGTCAGAGCCTTGTCTCCCATAGGTACACGGAAACCGGCACCTGCCGAGAGACCCTCTTCGTCTGTGTTTACACGATACCCGCCCCTGAGGGCAATCATGTTGTTGTACCAGTACTCTGTACCAATGTTAACCTGCTCCACATTGTCTGCAGGATGAACACCATCCACCTCTACGGTGACCTGGTGAGGACCCTGGTCCACCACATCCATGGCAAGACCGATCCTGAAGTTCATCGGCATGGAGTAACCCTCGTACGAAGATGTGGAATCTGATCCACTGTACCAGTCCTGGGCTTCACCACTGGGGGTAAGTTCAGGACCAAAGTTTTGAATAGACATTCCGATACGAAGTGTCTTGAACCCTGTGTCGTAGAGTGTACCAAGGTCGATGGCAATGCCACCTGCAGATACATCATCCCAGGTTTCACGAACATACTTTGCAGATAGTCCGGCACTGAACCTGTCAGTAAGCATCCTGGCGAAAGAAAGACCAACAACCATGTCTGAACATGTGAAAGTCTCTGTCCCGGAGGGGTTTTCTACTGTGGTCAGGTACATGTCACCGCTTGAAAGCAGGCCAAACTGCAAAGCGGCTGTGCCTATACCGGCAAACTCGTGTGTAACAATACCGGTACCGTACATCATGTCAGCATAGAGCTTGGTACCGGAGAACTGGAATTGTGTTCCCGGAACTCTAACAAGAGCGCCCGGATTCCAGTAAGCGGCACTGGGATCATCCGCTGTAGCCACAAAGGCACCGCCCATAGCCACTCCTCGGCATCCAACACCGATTTTGAGGAACTGGGCACCTGAGGTTCCCGTCTTTGCAAAAGAAGCCTGTGCAATGGCAGGGAACAGCAGGAAGGCAACCAGTGCGGTTGCAAGTATCATGCTTGTTCGCTTCATGGTTTCCTCCCTTCCTATTTAATGATTGCGAATTTGTCAATGACAAAATCGTCTGCGGTCTCTACTCTGAAAACATAGAGGCCAGTTACTATATCCTGATCATTTCTGGATACAAGATCCCAGTACTCTGTACCGACCTCACCAGTGTAATCACGATGCTCAAGAGTGATTACATGATCTCCCGCAAGTGTAAATATGTGAATATCACACATGGAAGGAAGATTCACGAACGCAATCTTGTTGAAGTATGTCTGTTCCCATGCGGCACTGATCTTGTAGGGGTTGGGAACCACTCTGACATTATTGACCCAGTCGGAATCGGTGTCCCAGTTGGGTGTAACAGCAAGAGGACTTCCCTCAAGATCCTGCTTGTAGTTACTTCTGGTGCTTTCTACTCCGGTCTCTGCATCAAAAGCCGTGACTACATAGTAGTAGGGGAATCCGTTACGAGCTGTGTTGTCTGTATACTGATGCACGCTGACATCAGTTACAGTAGCGATAAGCTCGAAGTTGCCGGGGGCGAAGGTAGAACGATATACCCTGTATCCACCGAACGGGGAGTATGATTCTGCGTTTGCTCCCCACTCAAGATGAACAGCATTGTTCTGTCCTTCGTAGAAAAGGATTGGTGTTGGAGGAAGAGCAGGTACGCCCCATCCGCCGTCAAGGTAGTAAGCACTGAGCAACTCATCTGCTGCTTCTCTTGCGCCTTCAAGACCAAGACCAACAATCCATCCACCGATAACAAAAAGACTGTCATCATCATCAAGAGTTACAGGACCCATTGAGGGAAGGAATCTGTAATCAAAGGTGGGATAGCCAAGGGCAAGAGGGTTGTTGTACACAAAAGGCCACGGTCCCGGGTTGGGAGTTGTTCTGGCCTCAGGTGCATTTTCGTTACCAACCCAGTCTTCCAGATAAAGTGGTCCACTGTACTGACCACTCTCATCCGGGAACTGACCCCACATGTAATCGTATCTCTCAATGTCTGTTGCGGGATCACTCTCCCAGTTCCACCAGGCGTGGCTGAGGGGAATTGGAACATCGTAAACATCAACAGGACGCTCAATGGCACCGTCAGCCTTCTTCACCCAGAGGTCAAGAAAACGCCAGGCTATGACACCCACTGCGGGATAATCAAGATCCTGCTCACCACTGTCATCGGCAGAACTTCCCGCTCCGTCACTGTCCCACATTATACTCATGTTTCGGGGAACAACAGCGTATGTTGTGTCGCCCACAACATGCTGCCAGAAGTGCTCTGGCCGCTCACCGGGCAGGAACATGTCCATGCCGGTTCCACTGTTTACAGGATAGATATAAGTAGAAGGATCATTTATATCTACCGTCTTGAAAAGAATAGTGTAACCATCGGCTACACCGTCGCCGTTAACATCATTATCCATGATGTTATCAGAAGCAACATAGTTGTAGTAGTAGAAAATGTTATTGGGATCATCAGAGGCCAGCGGGCTGTCGGGGTTCTGCTGGTAGGTGTAGATGTCCTGCTCGCTGGCGTGAGTACCATCCTGGAAGATGTACTCAAAGTCGGGTGCTGTTGTAACATCACCACTGTTCAGCCAGATAGCGTGACCGTCGTAGTAGACCATATCATCCTTGTGGGCCTCTACCGGATCCGCAGTGGCTACATCGCAGTCACCGCGAACAGAAACAACAAACCCCTCAAGAGGATCGCCGCTGCCGTACTCGCTGTGGTGAGTAACGACAAACTTGTTGGCTATAAAGTTGTTATAACCGGGAGTTCCCCATCCGTAGTTCTCTTCCCAAACGCCCATACCGTATGGATCAGAGTTCCTGGCCTCATACCAGTCATCGTATCCGTACTGGGTCTGTTCAAGAGCCGTTGGACCTGGAACAAGTTTTTCCATGGGATAGCCCTCGCTGGCCCATAGTTCCCAGTCTCCATAGTCTGAACAACTTGCCCATTTACCCATACTGTCCGGCCAACTGCTGGTTATCTTTCCAGCACATGAGGTCCAGAAGTTACCTGCCCAGAGGTAACTGATGCCGGAACCGCCGGGCCATTCCATTGAAGGGTCATCACCGTTCGGATCTCCAAACCTGCCGAGATTCAGGAATGCACTCCAGACATTACTCAAGTTGTGCAATCCCCAGACCAAATTTGGTCTGGCATCTGTGCTCTCTGGCAGGGAAACCTCTCTAAGCTCTCTTGCGAGGCCCGTGCCAACAAACACGAAGAGTGCAAGCACGGCGAGTGCAAGGAACCCGCGACTTCGCCTGGTATTCCTCATACTCACTTCCACCTCCTGTC
>JAUVJW010000121.1 GCA_030596465.1 Candidatus Fermentibacteraceae bacterium
ATTAACCGCTCCATTGGTTTTACTCATGCTTAAAGACTTTTCTCTGACACTGTATACTTCAGCCCTGCATCCCTTTGCCACAGCTATTCCAAGCAATTTTTCCATTATACACCCCCTACAACCATGGATCTGATCAGAACACTTGGGCCTCCATAGCCGCTTTTGATGTTCATCTGTCCTTTGCCGCATCCACCGCGCTCGCTAAGCTTCATATCATTATCCATGGCTTCAATATTTTTCATTGTGGTGAAGAGATTACCCATTATGTTGATGTCTCGAACCATCTCCTGAATCTCACCATCTTTCACAATGTAGCCGTACTGGGCTCCGAAGGTAAAATTCTCACCGGATGTTTGACCCCCCTTGCCGTCGCACAGGTAAAGGCCATCACCCATCTGCTTCAACAATTCTTTCCGGGACATCTCGCCCTTTTCCAGGTAGATCGTTCCCATCCTGACAATGGGTTCAAATCCATGATCCTGCGCAACACAGTGACCAGTTATCGGTTCGTCAAACTCTGCTGCTGTTCTTCTGGAATGAAGTCTTCCTTTGAGAACACCATTCATCATTAGAGGGATGGTTTTTACTGGAACACCCTCGTCATCATATTTGTAATATCCAACCTGATTGGGAATGAGGGTATCGGCAATGATGGTGACAACATCACTTCCGATCTTTTTACCCATGGCCATTTTCGCTCTGAGAGGAGGATTATCCTCAATGATATCCGCCTCGCTGAAGTGACCGAAAGCCTCATGGATGAAAACACCGGTAAGACTGGGGTTAATTACAACATCGTAGGTGCCGCCTTTAACTGGCGCAGCATCAAGCAGTTCCCTTGCTATCTGCGCTCTCTTCAGAAACAAATTATCCCTGCCCATGAGAATGGCCATTCCATTGGCCCCTCCCACAGATCCGCGAACATTCTGCGTAAGTTCACCTCTTCCGGCGATAACTTCTCCACTAATGCTCACAGTACAAACACGCTCACGAATTGCTGTACCCTGGCTGGAAACAAAAAACTTTTCTCTATCCACTTCATTATAAGCCATATTGGTATTTACGATCTCAGGCTGTTCAAGCATAAGATCGTTATACTTTTTGAGCAGAACGATCTTCTCTTCCAGGGGCACACGGGCAGGATCTCCCTTCAAATCAGGCTCCTCATAGTCCTGTACAGATTCAACATCCGCCAGAGAAACATTCTTCCCCCCGCCAGCCATGGCAGAGGCTCCCTGAACCGCCAGTTTAACTGCTTCAGGAACATCTTCTTTTCTTGTAACAGTAACAGAAGAAAACCCTCCGTTCTTCAGGGCCCTTACCACAAAGCCATCGGTACTGTTGGATCCGGCATTCTTCAATTCAGATCCAGCCATGGAAGCGGTAGTTGTTTTCTTTATCTCGTAGCGAATGTCAAGATAATCCGCATCCGCCTCGGAGATCATTTCTTTCAGTTTCTCAAGCATATTCCCCTATCCTTTTGTCTGCGGGTGTGTTCAATGAAGGTCAGATATAATAGATTTTTGTTTTTCGTACCAAATAAATATGTATTTTCTGGAACACTCAGCACAAAAAAGATATATAGTAGCTGTTCTTCTATATGAGTAGAAAAACAGGTATGCATTTTTTCAGGGAGGCTGTATTGAAAAAGATTTACACTCTGTTAACAGTTCTGATAACAGCAGGGCTCGTTTCCTCCGGTTGCTTCACCGCAGCCCAGATAGCTGCGCTGCAAGGACCGCCCAACTACGCTCGTTCGCCCGTTCTTGACTCCCGGCCACAGTGGAGAACGGTAATTCTTCCACCAACTGCAACTTCCTCTGCAAATCTTCATAGCGGAGCAGGTCTTGATGACTACGCGGGAATGGCTCTGTTGCGCACCGGTTGTTTCTCGCTGGTAGATAGAAGTGTTGTAGATCAACTTCTTGAAGAGCAGGAATTCTCCTATTCAGGTGTTGTGGATCAGGCCTCGGCGGTTAGACTTGGACGCCTTCTTGGTGCCGAAGCCGTCATGACCATCAGCATCGGTCAAATTACACACGACAGTTTCTGGGATGATGAACCTGCGCAACGTGACGCCAATCTCCATGTGAAGATTATCTCAGTTGAGTCTTCGGAAGTTCTTTACACCTCCACAGGCGAAGGATCAAGTTTCGAGGGAGCAGAAGACGCTCTGACAATGGCCCTTGAACTCTCTCTTATGGGACTTACCCAGTAAGGAAAAACAGAATGAAATATACCTTTATTTTAGCAATTTTCATGATGGTACTGCTAAGCGGGTGTGGAACAACTACAGTGTCCAGAACACCCCAGACAACTGCCACGGTTGCCCAGAACACACACACCACCACGCCCGTCTCTCTCGAAGAACTTGATTTTTCAATCCCAGCTCCCCAGTGCGCCATTCCCGGTGATGTTGCTGAAACCACACCAAGCGGTGATATCGACTGGTCAGGCAACTCCGTAAGAGCAACGGGCACGGGTGTTCTTGACCCCGATAACCCAAACACTGCTCAAGCCATGCTCATGGCAGAGAGAGCCGCTGTTGTGGTCGCCCAGCGCAACCTGCTGGAAACGGTTCAAGGAGTAAGAGTCGACTCTGAAACCCGCGTTGAGAATTTTATGACAGATTACGATGTAATTTATACCCGCGTTGAAGGAATAGTCAGGAATGCCCGACAGGTGGGGCCAGCCAGATATGATTCTCTTGCGGGAATCGTTGAGGTTGAACTGGAAATGGAGATCCACAGCCCACAGGGTCTGTCGGGTGCCCTTGCCTCCGCGCTTGGAACTCCGGAAGCCCTCGCGGCACCCATGTCCGCACAGACAAAAAACTTTCTTGAGCAGTACTCTGCAATTGTTTTTGATGGCAGCCTGGCAGGACTTCAGCCCTCAATGTACCCAAAGATCTACGATGCCAACGGCAACCTTCTGCTGGACACCAGTAATTATTCCCAGTATCTCGGCTCTGCCGGTCAAACTGCCATGCAGTTCATTTCTGATGTAGATCAGATCCTTTCTCAACCGGCTTTTGCTCAATCCCCTCTGGTTGTGAATGTTCGACAGGTGACCGGTCAATTCGGCTCCGATATTGTTCTTGGGCAACAGGAGTCCGATTCTCTCGGATGGCTGAAAGCCGGGCTTCCTTTCCTCATGAGCGCAGGCAAATTTCTGCTGAATGTTGCATTGTAGTTATGAAGCGGACACCACTGATATTTCTAATTCTCGCAGCAGGATGCACACAAATGTATACTGTGCCCTCTACGCAGACAACTTCATCTTCACAATCAGTCATATCTGCTCAAACTGCAGTACCTGCCCAAAACGAAACTGAAATTCTCGCAGAGGGTGTTTCTGCGGTCGAATTTCAGGGCGGAACCGATATCGCCCGCGATCACGCCATCGATGATGCTCTGAGAAAAGCAGTAGAGCAGGGTGTGGGAACATTCATCAACTCTGAAACACAGGTGAACAACTTCCAGCTTATCTCCGACAACATCTACTCTAAAACAAGTGGTTATGTCTCAAGCTACAGAATCATAGACGAAGGCGAAAACGCCGGACTGTACAGGGTGGTTATTCGGGCTATTGTAAAAATTGATAACATCGAGAACGACCTTGCCGCTATCGGCATTCTGCTGGCAGAACAGGGAAGACCAAGGATCATGGTTGTTGTTAAAGAACTCGACAGCATGTCCGAACTCTCCAACATGAACAGTCTCATGGGCAGCATCATGTTTGAAACAATGATACTGGATCACTTCCGGCAGCAGGGCTTCCCGGTAGTGGACGCAGCTACCGTCGCGGGCATTCTGGAAAGGGATCAACTCAAGCTGATTCTTGAAGGAGATGACGCAACAGCAACTCTCATAGGCCTTGAAGCCGGTGCAGAAATCGTTATCGCGGGAACAGCCATGCATTCGCAGGAATCAAGAATAATTGCTGGCTCTCCAAGAGAAATTCATGAGTATCAGGTCAGCACCCGGGCCATCAACACCCGAACGGGCAGCGTTCTCGCAGGGTCCGCCATGACTGTGACACTGCCTTTCAGCGAAAGCCAGGCCAGATCGCAGGCAGCAGACAGCACTTCAAGTGAGCTTGCTTCCGCAATTCTGAGCGGTTGGATACAGGGTGAAAACACCACTGTAATCGTTGCAACGAATGCTGATTTCGACAAAGTTCAGGCCCTTCGTTCTGAACTGCGCCTGAAAATCAGAGGCGTGCTGGATGTAATCGCCAGAGACTTCACCGGTACAAGAGCAACCCTGGAAGTCATCTCTGAAACAGCTACCTCTCAGGTTATTGACGAATTGACCTCCGGTGAACTGAATGTCAACTTCCAGGTTACCGGCATGTCGGGCAACCGTATTGAGATAAGATTCACCGACTGATAATACCTGTCTCACTGCCCCTTCCTCCGAAGGGGCAGTTTCCATTGCAATTATTTTCTGAGAGATATCAATCTTGTAAACTTACCCGATTTTTCATTAAACCGTTCCGAACTCTCAATATTAAAACCGCACTTCTCGGCATCTGACTGGAATTTCTCATATCCTGAATACAGATCTGCCCTTTCTGCAAACTTCCTGAAGTCCCCGGAAGATATGAGATCAGAGGTAAATGGTAATTCTGAAACAAGTATGATGAAATACCCTCCGTTCTTCAACACCCTGTACGCTTCTGAAAGCGCAGATGTTATACCGAATATCTCCGGTAAAGCGTTCAGCATCATGGCTGTATCAATGCTTTCTGTTCTTACTGGAAGTTGTCTCACATCCCCGCCAACCGCCTCTGATGTCTGGTTTCCACCCACATACTTGAACCGGTATTGGATATTTCCAAGGCATTTCAAATCCCTCTCTACTGCTATAGTCTGCTTAATCCCGGAGTTGAACCAAACCTGATGAGACACAGCAAACCCCCCGCCTGAAGCAATATCCAGAAGTGATTCCGGTTGAGTCTCTGCAATTTTCTTCATTAGAATATTGAATGAGTTATCTGAATCCCCGTTCTTCCAGGGGAATGTTAAAAGCCTTTCCATTCGGTTTCCACTCTTGAACCACTTTCCCGATGCTCTGTACCGTATCTTCGCTATTCCTTCTTCCGGAATTTCAGAAATCGATTCTAAATCATCCTCTTTCAAACGCTTCCTTTCTTCAACCAGTTTCAAAGCTTCATCAATTCCAATTAAAAGAAGCTTTTCTATTGATTGATCATAGGTGACATACTCTCCAATCCCCATGGCCTCACTAACCGGAGATCGCCATTCTTTGATTACATTGGATGTCATTAAAACAGGACGGCCAAATGTAATTGGAAAAATCAGACCGCACTCTTCGCAAACCAGATTGCCGGATCGGGTATCTCCTTTCCGTGTTTTCGCTTTATCGATATTCAGTTCAGATTTACACCGACAGCATCCAAGGATATTTAGAACTTCTTTTCTCACTGTATCTCCTTTCTAAAAACTGATTGCTCGTAACTCGCTTTATATCATTATGTTACGTCACTTGTCAACCGTTGACATCGCCATATGGACTCCATATACTGTAAATAGAGGTTTGGAAGTTTCTCTTTCAGCATTTCCATAAAAATCATCTATCTCTCCAATTAATGAACAAAAATAGTATCCCCTTGGGTAGAACATTTTTAGCGGGTATAATTACATGGATAATTAGTGATAAAGAGCATGATATTCTTGTGCGTTATAATAAACATACAATCCATATTTCTATCCTCCCCTATTAACAGAACTGCTTGTAAACCAATAGATAGTGGGTTTCTATAAACATTTCCGGCCTTATTGACATTGGTCCCGTTAAGGGAAATACTTCTGTGTTACCAGGAAATAATCATTTCGTAGCAATGCAGCAGGAACCACAACAGCACTGCTTTAGTACTAACAGTCACTGAAAGATGATGCCGTTGAATTCTTCCTGCGGGAGACGGAGGAGACAGTGAAGATTTTTATAGTGTTAGCTATTCTGCTGCCGACAATTTGTTTCGGAGTATCCGTTGTTAGAACAATTGATGCACCGGATACCAACATCAGTGGCCTCGCCTGGGGTGAAGATAAACTCTGGGCTCTTGATGAAGAGTCATCCTTTATCTACGGGCTTGACCCCGTCACCGGCATCGTTGAAGTAAGTTTCGAAGTCATCCATACCGCTTGTCCGTCCTACTCTCCCGCAGGATTGACCTATCAGTCGGGCACACTGTTCAGCAGCTATATCTCCGGCAACAGCAGTTCCTATATTTACTTTTACAGCAGTTCTGGAAATTATCTCGGCCGTGATTGCCTCTGTTGAGGATTCTATCTCCCGTCGGTGACGGGATTAGCAATGTCCGGTTCAACTACTTATGTGAGTACTACTTACGGCACCTATGAAGGGTGCTACGCAATGTCGTACTCGTCACC
>JAUVJW010000174.1 GCA_030596465.1 Candidatus Fermentibacteraceae bacterium
CGGCAGCAACACTGTTCCTGACCCTTCTTCTGAGTCTGGCTGTAGCTGCTGCTCTGGTCTTCATTCCCAGAGTAATACCTGCATCGTTAACAGGGCTTTTTGCAATTCTTGCCTATGTAGTGATTTGTCTCGCCGCCTTCAACTACTGGGATCTTTGGCTAAAAGCAGTACCGCCACTTACATCGGGTGTACTTACTCTGCTTGGCGGTTCAGTAGTTGCTTATCAATACGCCACAAAAGACAAGAGATTCCTGAAAGCGGCATTTTCACAGTATCTCTCTCCAACAATTGTTTCCATGGTCGCAAAAAACCCTGATATGTTGAAACTTGGGGGCGAAAAAAAAGTAATGACAGCCTTTTTCAGCGATATTGCCGGGTTTACCACTATAAGTGAACATCTTGATCCTCAGGATCTTGTGAAGCTTCTCAACATCTATCTTACGGAAATGACTGACATTATCCTTGAATCCGGCGGAACCGTGGACAAGTTCGAGGGAGACGCGATAATTGCCTTCTGGGGCGCTCCTGTAGAGCTTGAAGATCATGCGCTGAGGGCAGTAACCTCCGCCCTTGAGTGTCAGAAGATACACAGGGAACTCAACGCGCGACTCAAGGAAATGAATTTCCCGGCACTCAGCACAAGAATAGGTCTTGCCAGCGGCTCAATGGTGGTTGGAAACATGGGCAGCAGCAAACGGTTCGACTACACCATGATGGGCACCGATGTTAACCTGGCCAGTCGCCTTGAAGGGGTTAACAAAGTCTATGGAACGCCAATACTAATATCGAACACGACCCGTGAATTACTTCCTGAAAGTATTATCTGCCGGGAAATTGACACTGTTATGGTTATGGGTCAGAAAACACCGGTCACAATATGGGAACCGGTTCTTGAAAAACCTCCATTCTCTGAGAAATACAGTAAAGCCCTGAAACTCTACAGAAACGGTGACTTCCATTCAGCCCTGAAACTTTTCATTGATATCACTGAAGACCCCCCCGCAAGAACCATGGCTTCAAGATGCAGCAGATTTATCAGTGAAGAATCTCCCCTCGACTGGGATGGAACCTGGGTTCTTACATCAAAGTAGGTTCTTTATGTATATTTTACACTGATCTCAAGTGGGTTACTTATTCTATTGGACAGGAGGGATAATGAGATATTTAATGATCTTCGTGACGGTTCTTGCGGGAAACGCCTTTGCCGAAGATACAGATATTGAAGTGGGTGGAAATGCAACGGTAATGATCCGCGAGCAGTACATCTTCCCCACTCCGGTTTTCTACGCTCAACCGGTTGGAGAACTTGTTTTCGGCTCAGTTGTAGAGATTACCGGCGAGCAGGGTGACTGGTACAGTATTGAGGCCGATAGTGGAATTGAAGGCTGGGCTCATGCAACAGCATTAACTGGAGCTGTGCTTTCTCAGGGCTCTCAGGGCACAGATGACAGCGACATGATAATGCTTGCCGGTCGTGGGTTCAACAGTGATGTGGAAGATTCTTATGCCTCCGGAAAAGATCTTCCCTGGGACGAAGTTGATGCCATAGAAGACATCACGGTAGAACCTGCTGTTCTTGAGGCTTTTATGGTGGAAGGTCTTCTTATTGAGGGAGGCACACAATGACAACCATACTCCTTATCACAATGATTGCTTTCGGTCTTGGAGACATCACAGATGTACTGGAAAGCGATGAGCTTGAAAGCGCAGTCACCGTCTACGAGGCTTTCGATGAAGCCAACCGTGAAATAACTGCTACAGAAGAATATTACATTGGAAGAGCTGTCGCAGCCAACATTCTGGCATCATCAACACCGATGACGGACTGGGAAGCGGTTTTTTATGTGAATGAAATAGGAGGGGTTATCGCAGGTTTCTCTCCCATGCCGTTCACCTATGGCGGCTGGCACTTCATGATACTGGACGATCAGAGCATCAATGCTCTCTCCTGCCCCGGAGGCATAGTTCTTCTCAACAAAGGTCTCTGTGATCTTGCGGTAAATGAGGATGAACTTGCGGCAGTACTGGCTCATGAGGCGGCACACATCGCTCTGAGCCACGGAATTCAATCGGTGGAGAAAGCAAAGATGACTTCAGCCTGGACAACCCTTGGACACGAAGGCGCAGAGCATCTGGGCAGCAATGATGTACAGGAGCTTTCTGAAAACTACGGCGATGTTGTAGACGACATCACAATGAACCTTGTTACACGAGGCTACAGCCGCGATTCGGAGCAGCAGGCCGACAGTCTTGCTGTTCACATTCTGGCCAATGCAGGATACGATCCAATGGCACTTGTAACTCTCCTGAACAGAATGGATGAACTTACAGAAACAAGCGGACCGGGCTTCTGGCAAACGCACCCTGCACCCTCAGACAGAGTGCAGTGGGTTCTGGATGAAATCGAAGCCAATTCACTTGCTTCCCCGGCAGCTGAAAAAGTAGCCGTGCGAACTGCAAGGTTCACCGAAAGATACACAAACGCAGAAATAACCCAGCCGGTTTCCAGAGGTGAAGAAACATCCGGCAGATCAGGAAGATCTTCTACCGGTTCAGGAAGAATCGGTACGGAAGACTCAGGTGACCCTACTTCTTCAGGAGGCAGACGGTAATTTTTCCGATTCTACTTCTATGTCTGGCAGCGCCCGGTGTTAAGGGGATGATTCCCCACGATCCGGGCGCCTTCACGCAAGGGCTTGAGATCCGCTGCGGGTATCTCTGGGAGAGCACAGGCATTTATGGCCAGTCATCTTTCAGAAAAACCGATATGGAGACTGGAGAAGTCCTGGACCTGTTCCGGCTTCCAGACACTGTTTTCGCGGAAGGGTTCACCTTTCTTGATGATTCAACAGTATGCCTTCTTACCTGGAAAGAGCATACCGCATTTCTGTTAAATCCGTGGACCATGACAATTGAGAACGAATTCTATCTGAATACAGAGGGCTGGGGTTTATGCTATACAGGTGAATTTCTTGTACAGAGTAATGGCTCTTCAATCCTGCGTTTTAGAAATCCCGGTGATTTCTCAGTAAGTGACTCCCTCTACGTTACACTTAATGGGCATCCACAATTTTTTCTTAATGAGCTTGAATACAGAGATGGTCAGATTCTCGCAAACCAGTGGCGCACAAACAGAATCCTTTTCATAAACCCGGAGAACGGTCATGTTGAAAGATTCATTAACCTTGGTAGCGTTACCCCTGCATCCGGGGGAGTTCTCAATGGAATTGCTTCCGGTGAAGACGGAACTCTCTACTGCACCGGGAAAAACTGGCCCGTAACCCTGCTCCTGAATAACCTGTAAGCCCTGTCACCAAAACGAGCCATGTCCATCAAAGAGAAGCTTCCCATCAGGCACTGAAACGGATTCATCCTGCCTGTTTATGTTTTCCTGAAACGGAAATTACTGACCTTGCCACGTTTCAGGAAACATAGTATTATTCGTCTCAATGTAATTGAAATCTTTTCCAGGGAGGTGCGCTGTGCGCAAAGTACTGTTTGTGTTGTTCATAATAGCCGCCGCGGCGTCGGCCAAGGCAATCATATCAACTCTGGATTCCCCTGATACCAACATATCAGGTCTTGCATGGGGTGATGGTTCACTCTGGGCTCTGGATGCATTAACCGATTATGTGTATGAACTTGATCCTGAGACCGGCGACGTTCTCAGTAGTTTCTACTTCAACCATGTTACAAGTATTGTTCCAACAGGTCTTGCCTACTCTGAAAACCACAACATGGTTCTCTGTGGAGGCTGGTATCAAACCAACGGTTATGTTTTCAAGTATTCCCCAACAGGCTCTTATCTGGGCATGATTAACCTGTGTGGTGGTTGAGGAAACCCTGTCTCGTCGGTGACGGGACTAAGCGCCAGTGGCAACCGTCTTTACCTCGGATCCAGAAATCAGAATAGAGTTTATTATTACACCCTCCCCGGAATAGTATCCAGACAGAATTTCACATACATGACAGGCTTCAGTACAACCTGCGATATTGCCATCAATACCACAGACAATGTTGTATGGGCATCTTCCGAAAACACCAGTCTTTGTATCAAATGCTATGACGACGACAACACAATGGTGGATTACATCGGCATAGACATGATAACAAATGCCAGAGGAATGGCCCTGGATCCAAACGGATATCTCTGGGTCAGCGACATTGACGCCGACAAAATCTACAAGATTGATCTTACTGAAGGTATTGAAGACCAGGGTATTCAGGGGCTTGCTGTAGTTCCCTCTTCCAACCCATTCAGTGGCGCGGTTACTATACAGGCACCCGGTACAACTGCTTCTGTAACTGTCTTTGACATGCACGGCCGTCAGGTGGAAAACGACAACTTCCAGGAATCCTGGACATGGAATTCTTCCGCCCCGGCCGGTAACTATGTGTTTGTTATCAGAGATGATCAGGGCGCATCCGCAACCCTTGAACTGGTCAAGATATAGACAGCTAAATTCAGAGATGAAAACCCGGAGCCGAGTCTCCGGGTTTTCTATTGACAAATCATATTCAGATTCCGATATTACCGCTCGGCGCAGTGCCTCGATAGCTCAGTTGGCAGAGCGGGTGGCTGTTAACCACTAGGTCGGAGGTTCAAGTCCTCCTCGAGGCGCCAGAGCCCCTTGAGAAATCAGGGGGCTTTTATGTTTGTCTATGACAGCACATCTATAGCGAGTTATCACCGGTTACTTCCAACTTGGCCACTGTAGGAATGGGCAATTTGCCAGACCGTTCGTTTTCTAACAATTGTGTCTACAGAGTAACACAAAAACAGTTTATAAGACTCAAGCCATTCCCTC
>JAUVJW010000102.1 GCA_030596465.1 Candidatus Fermentibacteraceae bacterium
CCGCATATTGCATCAAGGAAAAACCCGGTTGGTTATATGGAAACAAACCGTGGATGCAATCACTTCTGTACCTACTGCAGCCAGACCATATTCGGACACAATGTCCGGGGGAAAAGTCCCGGGCGGGTGGTTGATGAAATGTTCAGAATGCTGGATCTGGGTTTCAATGATATTCATATCAAAGACGACAATTTTACCGCAGATATTGAGAGAGCCAAGGTTATCTGCAGACTCCTTATCGAGAGAAAATTCCCCGCTCCCTGGGCTCTTCCCACCGGTGTCAATGTTCGTGATGTTGACAGTGAGTTTTTTCGTCTGGCAAAAGCATCAGGTTGCTACATGGTTTCATTCGGTATTGAAAGTGCTTCTCCTGAAATTCTTAAAAATGTGAACAAGAACCAATCCCCAGAGCAGATCAGGCGTGCAGTAACTATGGCTCATGAAGCCGGGCTTGAAACAGTTGGCTTTTTCATGATTGGTCTTCCCGGCGATACCGAGGAGACTATACAGGAAACCATGAGGTTTGCCTGCAATCTTCCGCTTACATACGCAAAAGCATCAATGACTCTGCCTTTTCCCTCAAGTGCCCTGTTCCGGCAGATTGATAAAGAAGGCAGAATCAAAACCAAGAACTGGGATATTTACAACTTTCACAGCACAACTGATGTGTGGGAACACGAAAATCTGTCCTGGGATGAAATTCGAAAATACTACGGCAAATTTCACAGAAAATTCTATTTCAGACCGTCATACATCTGGAACAGATTCTGGCGTGATATACGCATGGGTTATCTGTGGGATGATATTAAAGCTGTTCTCTCCAACAACTGGGGTGACTGACCCTTGAAGAAAATATTACCCGGTATTCTTCTTATTGTGTTATCAGTTTTCATCGCGGAAAGGTTCTTTCCCCAGATACGTATGAAGCAACTCACTGTTGTTACAATTCCCGGTGGAGCTCTCGTCTCAATTAATGGAGTCCCCGCCGGGTTTTCTCCGCTTAAGCAATTCGTACCATACGGTGGAGTTTTTGTTGTTGCGGAGAAGGACGGTTTTTTCCTCTCCGATTCTCTGGTGAAATTACCCCTTGATACTCTTTTCCTTCAGCTCAGGGAAGGATGTCTTCTTGTTGTGAATACAAATCCTCCAGGATGTCATATAATTTCCCATGATTATTCAGGAATTTCACCGTGTTCTCTTGTGGTGGAATCAGGTAATTCGGTAGAGATAACAGCTCTTGGTGAAATGGGCATTTCCGTTACTCGTACTGTGAATGTACTTACTCCGGGAGCAAGGGTTGTGGAACTTGCAGTGCCCTATGAGTTTACCGATCAGACTGGCGGATTCGTATTTTCTGTTATTCCCCGTGACCTGCTGCCGTTTGCAATGGGGCCTTTGACAGTTGGTCGGTATGAGGTAACGGTATCGCAATTCACTGATTTCATGAATGCGGTTGACCCGTGGCTGCTGACTGATTCCTTGTCTATTCGAGGGAGGACATGCCTTATGGACAGTATCCTTAAATGCAACTGGAGATGTTCTGTGGGATTTAATATTGACACCACCGCTTACGCTCCTCTTGAGGGAACAAATGACTATCCCATGGTTGGAATGACCTGGAACGCGGCTGAATGGTATTGTGACTGGTTTTCTTCCACAGGGAGTACCGGGCTGGAGTTCCGGTTACTTAATGCTAATGAGTGGAGAATCCTTGCGGAACCCGGGGCTGATGTTCCCGTAAATTTGTCAGATATTAATGAAACCATTCTTTCAAGACATCCCGAGTTGAATGATGGCTGGAGAGAAAGCGCACCGGCAGGAGTTCTTGGTCAGAGCAGTTTTGGGCTTTGCGCGATGCAGGGTAATGTATGGGAATGGACATTCTCAGAGGGAATTGCAGTTGGAGGCAGCTGGCTTTCATCCGTTGAAGATTGTCGGGCAGGATCTATTATAAAGTTGAGCGATAATCTGGGTTATCCTTTTGTGGGCTTCAGGATTGTGGCGACAGGTTTTCCGACGGATAATAATTATTCGTCTATTTCGGGAATAGGAGACTGATTATGAACAGAGTTATACCTGGTGGGCCTCTTTGTCAGGTTCCCGAATTTCAAAGCATACCAGATATTGTAATGAATTCAGCTCGAAAATTTCCCGACAGAATTGCTGTCCGGGAACCGGCAGAGCTGGGAAAATTCAAATCAATAAGTTACAGAGAGTTTGCCGGGAATATTGACTGGGTAGCCCGGGGAATACTTGAGACTGTTGAGAAGCCTGTGGTGGCTGTGGTTGGTAAGAACAGTATTTCATGGTACACCGCATACCTGGCAGTTCACCGTGTCGGGGGAATCATTGTTCCAATAGACCCGGGCCTTCCTCAATCTGATATGCACAACATTCTTCATTATTCAGGTGCTACTATGATCTTTCATGATGTGGACTTTGGAGACCGGTTTGAAGGCTGCAGGGACATAATTACGGTGACCATGAATGCAGGCTTCAAGGATGCTCCAATCCGGTTCAGCAGTATTCTTCGAAAGGGCAGAACAAGCAAATTGGATCTTCCCGCTGTATATGATGTGAATAAGCCAGCCATCATCAGCTATACTTCGGGAACCACCGGGCTTGCAAAGGGTGTTGTTCACTCACAGGGTACAATTCTTGCTAATATCAGGCAGACCCTGCAGTTTACTCCGATCAACGAGAACGATGTTTTTCTCAGTGTGCTTCCTGTGCATCATTTATTTGAGGGAACTTGCGGGTTTCTTGTTCCACTTGCTTCCGGCGCGGAAATTGCCATAGCGCACGGACTTCGTTATGTGGCTGCCGATCTTGCTTTCACCCACGCGACAATTCTGCTTGCGGTTCCCCTCCTCTGGGAAACCTTGTATCGCAGAATTATGGATAACATCAAATCTTCTTTTACAGGTAAAGCGAAATTCGGTGTTGGACTGGCAGTTTCTACAGTTACAGAAAAAATGGGGATAAAGGGATTCAGGAAAAAAGTATTCAACCCTGTACACGAAAAATTTGGTGGGAAACTGCGTCTTCTTATCTCCGGGGGTGCCGGGATTGATCCGCAGGCACTTAAGGGTCTTGAAAAGCTTGGCTTCAAGATGCGTGAGGGATACGGTCTTACAGAGACAGCACCCATTATCTCAGCCAACAGACCTGGTGCCAACAAATACGGAAGCGTGGGACCTCTGCTTCCCGGGATTGATTGCAGAATAAATGAACCTGACGAGTTCGGCGTTGGCGAGATCATAGTCAAGGGTCCCAATGTCATGCTGGGGTATCACGGGAACCCGGAGGAAACTGCTGAGGTGCTTTCAAAGGATGGCTGGTTTCGAACGGGAGACTTTGGATACCTTGACGATGAAGGATTTCTCTTTATCACCGGTAGGAAAAAAAATGTAATTATCGCCAAGAACGGCAAGAATGTTTATCCCGAAGAAATTGAAACCAGATTAGGCAGGTTTAATCACATAAAGGAATGCATGGTTTTCGGTAGAACTTCTGAGGCAAAGGGTGAGGAAATCTGCGCACTTCTTGTTCCCGATGGTGATTTGCTCATAGAGGAAGCTGACAGTCAGAACAGGAAGATAACCCGGGATGACGAAATTATGGCTATGAAAAAAGCTGTGAAAACCTATAATTCGTCTGCGGAGAGTTACAAGAGGATTGCCGGTTTCATTATATATCCGGACGAGCTTCCCAAGACTACTACGAAAAAGATCAAGCGGAGTGTCGCTTTAAAAGAAGCGGGTCTTTCTCCCAGCGAGGTATTCAGACCGTAATGGCTGGTCGCAAGGCGAACAGCGTTTACATGCTGATGGGTCAGATATTCGGCAAAGCCGGTCTTTTCGTCTCGCTGATGATCTATTCCAGAATTCTTGATGATGGCTCATTCGGTGAATTGCTTTTTGCTGTTGCAGTTGGTCTTATCGTCATATTCCTGAGTGATATGGGTGCTACGATGCTTATCACAAGGAGGATTGCCGCAGGCAGCCCAATGAACAGAACTCTTTCCTCAGCCATTTTTCTTCGAACAGGGCTTTCGATGGTTACGGTCACAACAGTAATGTTCGCGGGTTGGGCAGCAGGTTATTCCAGCAGCCAGCTTACATTGATTCTGCTTGTTTCAACAGGTTTTGTTCTTGACGGTTTCTGTGAAACCTCTTTTGCGGTATTTCGAGCCAGGGGAGTGATGGTATACGAGGCCATAGCCAGAGCAATACACGGAATTCTGGGAGTTGGTCTTGCGGTATTCGCCTGGAAAACCGGGCAGGGAGTTTTCTTTGCGGGGGGAACTTATATTTTAAGAGAGATTCCAGCGGTGCTGTTTGTCTATGCTGTACTACCGGGAAAAATGTCATTTCGTATAAACTGGTCCCACGAGGTATTTTCATCTGTTATTCCTCTCATGAAGGCGGCTATTCCTCTGGGGCTTGTGGGCATACTATTCGCCGCGGGAGAGAGGTTGGATGGTGTATTTATCAAAGCGGAACTGGGTGACGAGGCTATTGCAGCCTACCAGCAATGCATTAAAATACTTGAAGCTCTGGTTCTTATTGTAACCCCGACCCTGCTTCCCGGAGCTCTTTTTGCCGCGCTGTGTGAAGCAGTACAGACGAGCTGGGGAAAAGCCAGAGAGAGAATTGCCTGGATGACGGAACTTTTCCTGGTAATTGCCATAATTCTGATAATCCCACTTTGGGTGGCGGAGCAGAATGTTCTGAGAATTGTGTGGGGAAATGAATTCCTTCGGGGTGTATCACCGGGTGAGTTGCGATCTGCTTTCAGGATAGTACTGATGACGCTTCCGGTAGCTTACATATTTCACATGTTCATGGCAGTAATGATTTCTCTGGAAAGACAGAGAAAAGCGGTTCCATTAGTTGCCATGGCTCTGATCATAGAAATCATTCTTTTTCTGACCCTTATTCCCACTTTGGGAATTGTGGGAGCGGCAATAGCGCATCTTGTGCTCTTGTTTTCTGTTGCGGTAATGCTTTCATGGGATGTTCACCGTAAATACGGGCCGACCGGTTTTACCAGGGGCGCAAGAAGACCTGCTATCGCAGTTCTTCCTTCGTTTGCGGTTCTTTTTTTGCAGCCGTTCAACCCTATAGCAAATGCCGCTGTTTCACTGGCTGTATTCATTGCTGTCTGGTTGATGTCTGGAGGAATAAAAATAATCCCCCGGAGAAAACCCTTAAGGTAGCAGTTTCCTGATACCCATGGCAAATTTCCTGAAGGACGCGTTCCTGGTTTTGAAGTTGAAGACACTTTTCTTTTTTATTTCTTTCAGAATAGAACGGTCACATCCGATTCCTGCCATGAATTCATCAAAACCTTCCGGTGGCCCGACAGGTTCCCGCTCTTTAACAATTCTGAGAGCCTCTTCCCGGCTGATAACACCGGCTCTGGTCATGTTGGCATAGAGGTACTCATATTTCCCGAAACCTGTACGCTCTTTGAAAAGATAGCTTGAGTGTGGAGTACCAAGGCAGTCGTATCTGACGCTGGTCATATTTTTTCCGAAATCCAGTTCTTTGTTCAGTGTTTCATAAATGACCGGGAGATCCCAGGGAATGTAGTTGGGAAGGTTAATCTGCTTTACGCCGAACATCCGTTTCCATGTAGGGAAGAGGAAGTCCCATTTCAATTCCTTCATGTCAAACTCTGATTTCATTATGTCTTTGAAGCAGACTCTGTCCATGTAGGAGGTTTCCGGTGGAGGAGATTCAAGTATATCGGAGAATCCGGCAGCGATCAGTCTGATACCCTGAGCGTCCGCTGCTCTGAAAATAGCCGTTGGCATGAGAACGACACACGCTGCGCAGAATTCCCCGGTGGCTTCCAGTGCTCTCTTGTAGACTCTGTTAAGAAGCTTTCTGTCCGGTGAATAAGTGATTAGATCCACACCAAGCCTGGCAGCTGCTTCTTTAACGAATACCAGAGCATTGGGATCAAGAAAACCATTATCGAAATTAAACGCAAGACAGCGCATATTGTATTTGTTTTTCATCAGCCAGAGGGTGTAGGTACTGTCCTTACCACCGCTGAAAGGAACCATTATATCGTACTTTTGCCCCTTGCCTCTGTATCTGTCCAGAATTTTCTCAAGTTTTTTCTCTCTTGCCTTCCAATCAATGTTGGCGTACTTTGCATCAAATTCGCGACAGACTCTGCATTCCCCCTTTTCATCGAAATCGATGTTTGGGTAATTAGAGGGAAGAATGCATCTGGTGCATCTTACTATTTTCTCAGCCATGCCCAGCCTTTCAACGGTCGCGAAATTACATACTAAAATAGTATGACTTTCCCCGTCCCGCAATACTACTCTAAATAATTACGATATAACGATTTGAAAATATATTGCAACTGTCATCATCCGTGAGGAACATAACACCATTACATTCAGATGCATAGAGAACAGGCGTATGACTGAACTTATTCTATCTTTAGCTGTGACATACAGGGCGCAATAAATTATCTTCCACCTGTCTTGAAGGAGGAATCAATTTGAAGGTAGCTCTGGTTTATCCCCGGTTCAAGTGGTTTGAGTACAATGGGCTTTCTGAGCCACTTGGTGTTCTGCATCTTGTCAGCGCTCTCCGGGAAGCCGGGCATGAGCCTGTTTATCTGGACTATTCATTCTGTTCGGAAATTACAGAACTGGATCACCTTGCTGAGGGTGCGGGAATAATCGCGGTTGCCATATCCGCCGCCGCGAAACTGGAAAGAGCTTCTTTTGTTACCGCGCATCTCAGAACGGTGGTTCCCAATGCCCTGTTCGTTGTTGGTGGAGCATATCCAAGTATTTTCGCCGACAAATCCATTGAGGGTACAGGTGCTGACCTTGCCATGCTTGGAGAAGCAGAAGAGGCAATAGTTGAACTGGCTGACAGGGTGGAAAAGGGCGAGAATTACAAAGACATAAGAAATCTTGCTTA
>JAUVJW010000204.1 GCA_030596465.1 Candidatus Fermentibacteraceae bacterium
AACATCCGTCTTGAATTCGAAGATGGCTATGTGTCCAACTGGTCATGCAACAACTTTGATGATCCGCAGCGGGGTAAGGACTACATCACGGAGAACCTCTTCTTTCCCCACAAAACTCTTCCTATGGGTGAATTTGCCATAGGCACCAACACTGTTGTTTACGCCATGGCTCTGAAGCACAAAATAATGGGTTTGCTCCCAATCCTTATCCTGGAAAAGATGGGTCCTCATTTCGCAGTGGGCGATACCTGCTATTCATGGGCGGAAGATTCTCAGAAACCAAGTCCCATCACAGGCAAGACTATGATTGCTGTTGACAATGAGAAGACAATTCAGAGAAAAAAGGACCCCTCTCTGGCTTACACCAACAAGCATACCGATGTGACTCTTCCTTACAGCTCACTGGACTCCATCAGTGTTGTTCACCCGGGCGGCAGAGAGGTTTTCATAATCAAGGGGGGAAGATTTATCCTTCCCGGTACGGAAATGCTCAACGATGCCATAGATGAAGCTCACGGATACCTTTAGAAACTGTACTCTCTGTCCGCGCCGATGCGGAGTGGACAGAACTTCGGGTGAAACCGGATACTGCGGAGCGGGTTCTGTCATGGAAGTTGCCTCCGCAGTTGTTCACCGTGGTGAAGAGCCTTTTCTTACCGGAGATAACGGAGTGGGCAATGTGTTTTTCAACCACTGTTCCATGAACTGTGTTTACTGCCAGAACCACCAGATAAGCAGGCACGGCGGCGGTACCGAACACTCTCCTGACTCTCTCGCGGCAGTGCTTCTTGATTTTCAGGAACAGGGTTGCCCCACAGTTGGATTTGTCTCTCCCGGTCACTACCTTCCGCTGGTGGCGGAAACAATACGAGTATCGAAGAAAAAGGGCCTTGAGGTTCCAGTTATCTGGAATTCAAACGGCTACGAGACAGTGGAAGCTCTCAAGGAGCTTGAAGGTCTCGTGGACATATATCTGCCTGATTTCAAGTACTGGAGTGAAGATTCTGCAATTGAGTATTCAGACACACCAGATTATCCCAGAGCCGCAAGAGCTTCTATAACTGAAATGTTCAGGCAGGTGGGAACGCTGAAAACACAGAATGGAACAGCAGCAAAGGGCCTCTGTATCAGGCATCTGGTTCTTCCCAATGATCTTGCTGAGACCGAAGAGATACTTCGCTTTATCGCGTCTGTATCCACAGACATATCAGTGAGTTTTATGTCTCAGTATAACCCTGTTTACAGAGCAGACGAGTTTGTTCTTCTCTCCAGAAAGCTCAGACCTTCAGAATACTGGAAAGCAGTTGAAATGGCGGCGGAGCTTAGTCTCACAAACCTTCTTATTCAGGAGCCAGCCTCCTCCCCGAACCATTATCTGCCTGATTTCCGAAAGAAGGATGTCTTCGGAACACAAGGAATGATTTGAAGAGACTTCTGTTCTTCAGCTACTTGCTCTCTTGTGGAAGACTAAAGCATATTCAACGGGAAGCAGAAGCAAAGGAATGAATTATGGAAAGCATTGACAATTCTGTGTTGTTGCAAATTATTGCTCGAGACGAGGATAGCAACCATCAATTCAAAGCGGATGTCCAACCCGGATTATCTAAACCATATAAATAATGGATAGAAATGGAGCAATCCGGGTAAAGAGTGGAGCAGACAAAAGGAAAGCAACTTCTCGCGAAGAAATTCAAAGAATGTACCAGAGTTCAGGGCTGCTGCACGGCGATGAAACTCTTGTACCAAGAATGTCTGCTGAAGATATTGATGAGAGAGCTTTTTCTGTTTTTTACATGAAACAATTCGGGGAAGAATTCGAAGAGCAGGATCTGCCTCTGCATCAAATCATAGAAAACATGGACTTGAGTAGAAATGGAACTCTTAACATCGCCGGAGTCCTGTTGTTTGGCAAAAACACTGTCTACAGGCTGCCCGTGTTTATAGTTAAATGTATTCATTACCCCGGCATGGAAATCAGTGATGATAATTACATAGACAGCGAAGATTATTCAGGTACAATAAAAGACATGTTTGATGGTACCCTGAAATACATTTTAAGAAACATCAGACGGGTACAAAATGGTCAGGGTATTAACTCTCTGGGAGAACTTGAAATTCCCAAAATTGTTTTTGAAGAGCTGATTACAAATGCTCTTATTCATCGAGATTATCAACCCCGGGCATCTGCCAGACAACTTAACCATCTCAAACATAAAGAGCGGAAACTCAAATATCAGGAATCCGATTCTCACTTCATTTGCAACCAGAATACTTCCCTATAGAGGGTTGGGTACAGGAATTCGTAGAGCCTTAAAAGCTTACAGCAACATTGAATTTGTAAATGATAGAGACAATAATGTATTCAAGGCAATTGTTCACTACCCACAAATTGCTGAACAATAGCTCTTTATGCAGGCAAAATGAATATAGTTATTGGGACGGACCATTTCATTTCCACCTGGAGTTTTCAGTGATTAAGGATTTTGAGAAACTTCTCAACCTCAAGGGTTGGGGAGTCCGCATTCATTATTGCCGTTACCACTGCGACTCCGGCGCAGCCGGCATCCATTACAAGAGCTGTGTTTTCCGGGTTGATCCCCCCGATTGCGATCAGGGGTAAAGATGAAACCCCGGACAGAGTCGAAACCATATTAAGTCCCAGTGGTTCTTTGATATCTTTTTTGGTGTTTGTTGAGAAAACAAGATTTGCGGCGATGTAATCTGCCCCATCCTCCATGGCTTTCTCCGCTTCTTCCACCGTTCTCACAGAAACGCCGATGATGGCTTCCGAACCCATGACAGACCTGGCGATATCAGCAGGCATGTCGCTCTGTCCCAGATGAACTCCATCAGCACCCACCGCCATTGCCACATCAATACGTTCATTTACCACGAAGTAGCTTGAATTCTTTTTACATAAGTTACGAAGAGCCAGAGCCGAATCATACAGAGACCTGGTGGACGCTTTCTTGTCTCGAAGCTGAACAAATCTTACTCCTGCCGCAAGAGCTTCTTCGCAGGTGGCGGAAACTCCCCGCCCTCCGTGGAGAACGGGATCTGTTACCAGATAAAGCTTCAGAGCTTTTTCCAGATCAGGTTTCACTGGCTGGTTTCCATCATTAGTCTTTTTGCAATTGTATCTGAATCAAGGCTGGCAAGCTGATCTATAAACCCAGGAACAAAAGATCCGGGTCCATTACATTTTTCCGCGGCAAGCTCGCCGCAAATGTTGTAACAGGCAATACCGGCGCCTACTGATTGAAGCAGCGGAGTTCCAGATGCCGCAAAGCAGGCTATCGCGGTTGTTGCCCCGCATCCTGTTCCTGTAATTGAAGTCATCAATCGGTTGCCGTTGTGAACTTTGATCCACTCCTTGCCATCTGTTATGAAATCGGTTTCACCACTCACTGCGGTGATAATCCCGGTTTCAGCAGCAAATGAGGAAAAAACATCCTCGCTACCGTCTCCAGTAGTCAGTGAGTCAACTCCCCGAACACCGCCGGAAGTTCCAGCAAGGGAAAGTATCTCCCCGGCATTTCCACGAACCACAGAAATCTTTAATTCGGAAAGCAGTGTTGTTACTGCATTAGTCCGCAACTCGGTGGCACCTGCTCCAACGGGATCGAGAATGATAGGGATATTCTTTTCGTTGGCCGCTTTTCCCGCAGCCAGCATACTTTCAAGCAGTTCAGGGTTGATAGTGCCGATGTTAAGCAGAAGCGCACCCGCATAACCGGCCATCTCCGCTGATTCGGCAATTG
>JAUVJW010000137.1 GCA_030596465.1 Candidatus Fermentibacteraceae bacterium
AGAAAAATATTAACTGCGTCCCCAAATGTAAGCCCGAAGCTGGAAAACACTTTCTTGGCCTCTGCATATACTGTCTGCTCAACTCTCACACTTGTCTGCACTTTCATGATACCCCCTTTCGGGAAGAGAATACTCCATATGGTGTACGGCGTCAAGCTCTATTCCGGATGTACACATTTGATAAATTGCAGAAATGGAAATCGTTTATTCCAGGCCTGAACTGAGCTGAACCAGAAGTTTGTCGAGTTCCTTCTTGCGGGTCCATGCATCGGCGAGAGGGTGACGGCTGATTGAGCCGTCTTCCACACCTACCATGCAGGGGGCGGCGTCTTCGATCAGTGCGATTACTGCGGCGTAACCCAGTTTTGTCGCAAGCATTCTGTCTGCTGCTGTGGGGCTGCCTCCACGCTGAACATGGCCAAGTACTGTTACACGACTCTTCATTCCTGAATAGTTTTCAATCTTTTTTGCAATCTCGTAGGCATTGCCTTCCTCATCACCTTCCGCAACAACAAGAATGCTGGAAGTTCTGCCTTTATCGTATCTGCTCTGCAGCTTTTGGCAAATTCCAGGAATATCCGTAACCGTTTCCGGTATCAGTATTTCCTCGGCGCCTGTACCGATTCCGACTTCAAGAGCGATGAAGCCTGCCTGCCTGCCCATAACTTCAACAATGAAAAGACGATCGTGGGCTGCTGCGGTGTCTCTGACTTTATCAATAGCTTCAAGAGCTGTATTTACTGCTGTATCGAAGCCTATTGTGAAATCGCTTCCCCAAATATCGTTATCTATCGTTGCGGGAACTCCCACAACTCTTATGCCGTGCTCCCTCTGAAGATCATTGGCTCCGCGAAAACTACCGTCTCCACCGAAAACCACAAGTCCATCAATTCTTCTATTTCTGAGATTCTCCGCAGCTCTGATCCTGCCCTCTACCGTTCTGAAATCTTCGCTTCTGGCAGAGTGAAGAATTGTTCCTCCCCGCTGAAGAATGTTACTAACATCGGTGGAAGACATAGGGCTTAGATCGTCTTCAATCAACCCCTGATAACCATGTTTAATCCCAAATACGGAAAGGCCACCGGTGAGTGCTGTCCTCACCGTGGCCCTTATTCCGGCGTTCATTCCCGGGGCGTCTCCGCCGCTGGTCAGAACCGCGATTGCTTTCAAGCGTCTTTACTTCCCGCTATCGGCAGGAGAGTCAACAAGCTCGAGAATAACAGCTTCAGCCGCGTCTCCGTGACGAGGGCCCAGCTTAATTATACGGGTGTATCCTCCGGGTCTGTCCGCATAGCGGGGACCAAGTTCATTGAAGATCTTTTTCACTGCACCCGAACCGTAAACCATACCGGCAACCAGTCTGCGGGAGTGAACAGTATCCTTCTTACCCTTTGTAATTATTCTCTCGGCAAGACTTCTGGTCGCCTTTGCTCTCGCGTGACTGGTAACAAGTCTTTCCTCCATGAAAAGAGATGTTACAAGATTACGGAGCATTCTGGTTCTGGCGTCCTTTTTCCTGCCCAGCTTGGGAGTTGTTTTCCTGTGGCGCATCGAAACTCCCGATCCTTTCTATGTTGCCAGTGAGCGGCCATAAGCTTTCAGCAGTTCCTTGACCACATCAAGAGATGCAGCCCCGAAATTGCGAAGCTCAAGAAGCTCGTCAGCAGTCTTCACTGTCAGCTGATTAATAGTGGCAATACCACCGGCTGACAGAATTTTTACATACCTTTTAGAGAGATCAGTATCGGCAAGCTCAACATCCTCTGCTGTGGGTTCATCCACTACTACAGATGCTTCTTCCATTGCCTCTTCGTCTACCTCAACTGTCTCCGGAACAGGCTCTTCCAGGCCAATGCCAAGAACCATCTCAAAATGCCTCATGAGAATCCTTGTAGAGTTCTCAATTGCATCCTTTGGAGAAATGCTTCCATCTGTGGTCACTTCTATGTTGAGACAATCATAATCGGTACGATCACCAACTCGAGCACTCTCTACTTCAAAGTTGACCTTTTTTACCGGGCAGAACCATGAGTCAACCAGGATTGTGCCGATCTCGCGACCTTTACCGGAATTATACCACTCATCCTGTGTTACAAAACCCTTGCCTCTCTCAATATCAACAGAAATATCAAGCTCTCCACTGTCCTCAGTGATCTCAGCTATAACCTGGTCAGGATTGGAGATAGTAACGCCCTCCGGACATTCAAACGATTCACCTGTATACACTCCAGGCTTGTCAGCCTTGAGTGTAAGTTGAACGGTTTCGGCTCCATCATACCTGACAGAAAGTGACTTCACGTTGAGGATGATATCCGGCACATCTTCCAGTACTCCATTTAGAACACTGAACTCGTGCTCAGCACCCTTGATTGAAACGGAAACCGGTGCTGCTCCCTCCAGAGATGAAAGCATGACTCGACGCAAGGCTGTACCAAGCGTTCTGCCAAAACCTCTCTCAAGAGCAGTAACGGTCATTCTACCATAAACATCGGTAAGTGTTTCGCTGTCCCAACTGATGATATCCGGCAGATGAAGTTTCATGAATTCCATCGTATCCCCCTGAATGCTGAAGTTTTCAGTTACTTGCCTCGGCGCCTCTTGTTAGGCCTGCAACCGTTGTGAGGAATTCTGGTTATATCCTTCACGCCGGTCACTTCCAGATCTGTCGACTGAAGGGCACGAACCGCGGCTTCTCTTCCAGAGCCAGGGCCTCTAACCCATACTTCAACTTTTTTTAGCCCCGCCTCAAGAGCCTTCTCGGCTGCCTGTACTGAAGCTTGACTTGCCGCGAATGCAGTACTCTTTCTTGTTCCACGAACACCTGTTGTACCACCACTGGCCCAGGTAATCACATTTCCATTTCTGTCAGAAATGGTGATTACTGTATTGTTAAAAGAAGACTTGATATGGGCCACACCATTTATATCAGAGACCTTTGCTATCTTCTTAGAAACTCTGCGTGCTTTTCCTTTTGGCATGACTCACCTACCTTCTCTTTCCATGACCGCGTTTGGGTCCTTTTCTGGTCCTTGCGTTGGTATGTGTACGCTGCCCTCTAACAGGAAGGTTCTTTCTGTGTCTGAGACCGCGATAACAACCGATGTCCATCAGTCTCTTGCGGTTCATGTTAACCTCTGTTCTTAGAGCGCCTTCTACTTTGTATTCATCTTCAATAACTTTACGGAGAGCCGCTACATCAGTCTCCGTGAGGGTATCTGTACTTCTTTCAAAAGGAATTCCCGCTTTCGTGAGAATCTCTTTTGAGGAAGTCATACCGATACCATGAATGTATGGGAGCGCGTAAACTATCATTTTGTTACGCGGCAGATCCACACCCGCTATTCTCGCCACTTGTTACCTCCGTTAATGCCGCCCGGCGGCTATCCCTGTCTCTGCTTGTGACGAGGATTGCGGGAACATATAACAAATACCCGTCCCTCTCTCCGTACAATTCGACAGTATTCGCAAATCTTTTTAACTGAACTGCGTACTTTCATCGTCTTTACCTCACTTATACCTGTAAGTGATTCGCCCTCTGCTCAGATCGTAAGGAGACAGTTCAACTGTCACCCTGTCACCGATCAGAATACGAATGTAGTGCATCCTCATCTTGCCTGACACATGACAGAGAACAACATGTCCCTCCGGCTTATCAAGCTCAACTCGACACATGCTGTTCGGAAGGGTTTCAAGAACCGTTCCGTCAACAACTATGCCCTGTTCTTTCGCCATCTTGTCCTCTCCGTTGTGTCAAGGAAGTGCAAATATCTCTATAAAAGACTAAGCCGTCAATATTTCCGGATTGTTGCCATTAACCATGATAGTATTCTCCGCATGAGCAGAGAGACTTCCATCGTCGGTAACAACAGTCCAGCCATCCTGTAAAAACCGTACCTTTGCGGCTCCGGCATTTACCATAGGTTCTATCGCAAGCAATAGTCCATTACTAAGTTTCATGCCTTCTCCCGCTTTTCCGTAATTCGGTACTTGCGGTTTTTCGTGAAGTTTTCTTCCTATTCCGTGCCCCACCAGCTGGTGAACAACACTGAAACTGTTTGCCTCCACATAACTCTGAACGGCATGTCCAATATCTCCCACATGGTTACCGTGAACAGCCGCGGCTATTCCCAGATTCCTCGCTTCGTATGTAACTTCCACCAGTTTCCTGGCTTCAGCCGATACGCTTCCAACCATTATGGTATCAGCAGCGTCACCGTGATAACCATTTTTGTAGGCACCTGCATCGATACCTACAATATCTCCATCTTTTATAACCCTGTCAGCGGATGGAATGCCATGCACAACTTCGCGATTAATAGAAACACAAACCGCAGCGGGATAACCATTGTAATTAAGAAAAGAGGGAACTGCACCCTCCGCCCTTATGATATCCCTTCCCAGTGCATTGATCTCCGCCGTGGTAACACCCGGCTGTATAAATTGCGCAAGTTCAGCAAGAACCTTCCTCACTATTCCGCACGATTCCCTCACCGCAGCTATATCTCTTTTCAGAGTAACTATTCCCATTTACGGAGTGCCTTTACAATTTTGTGAGTCACTTCGGTAGGGGAACCTGTTCCGTCTACTTTGATTATTCTATCGGAGTAGTACTGGATCAGGGGTTTGGTTTGCTTCCGGTAAACATCAAACCGATGATGGATCACCGCCGGGGCATCATCAGCTCTCCTGTAATTCTCTACTTTGTCATGTCTCTGAGTTCTTCTGAGAATGAGTCGCTCTTCAGCAACCTCAATCGGAACATCAAGAAACAATGCGCAGGTCAATTTTGTACCCATATTATCCAAGTGTACATCAAACATCCTGGCCTGTGCAACATTTCGCGGGTAGCCATCCACAAGAAATCTGTTCAATCCTTCAATTGCTTTGAACAGAACGTAGTTAGCGGTAATGTCATCCACCAGACTACCCGCAGCAATCGTGTCTCCAATTCTCCTGCCAATGCGAGTACTATCCAGAACTTTAGCCCTGAACAATTCTCCCGTTGAGACATGTGTCAGGCTGTAACCTGTGGCCAACTCATTTGCCTGAGTACCTTTGCCTGAGCCCGGAGAACCAAAGAACACTATTCTCATCGTCTTCCGCGTATCCTTCCCTTTGCAAGAAATCCGTCATAGTGTCTCATGAGCAGGTGGGTCTCTATCTGTCTGAGTGTCTCAAGAGCCACACCCACAACGATAAGAAGACTGGTTCCTCCAAACATGAAGTTCAAACCGGCATGACGCATCAGCACCATTGGAAGAACGGCAATTGCCGCAAGGAAAAGGGCTCCTGGAAGGGTAACCCTCACCAGAACCTTTTCGATGTATTTTGCTGTACTCTTTCCCGGCTTACGGCCTGGAATAAATCCGCCCTGCTTCTTCATGTTGTCAGCCAGATCCTGAGGATTAAACACCATGGCTGTGTAGACATAGGCAAACAGAATGATCAAGATCGTATAAATCACGATATAGACCGTACCCCCCGGCGCCATCCATGTGTTCACCCATCCAGAGATATTAGTTCCCGGGAAGAACATGGCAAGCGTGGAAGGAAACATCATGAACGACTGGGCGAAGATCACCGGAATAACTCCGGCGGTGTTCAACCTCAGCGGTATATGAGTGCTTTGTCCCCCGTAGACCTTTCTGCCTCTGACCTGTTTCGCGTAGGAAACAGGGA
>JAUVJW010000027.1 GCA_030596465.1 Candidatus Fermentibacteraceae bacterium
AGGAACACGGTGGACATATATCTGTGACCAGTAAAACAGGTATCGGCACCAAATTCACAATCAGAATCCCTGTAGCAGGGAGCAGGGAGGATAAATCATGAATAAGGTTCTGATAGTCGATGATGATATTGCTGTAACCAATTACTTTATGGTCTTTCTTATGCAGACTGAGAGATTTGAGTCTACCGTGGTGAATGACTCCAGAGAGGTGGAGAACCTTCTGGAGCAGGAAGTATTTGATGTAGTCATGCTCGATCTGGACATGCCCAATGTAAGCGGTATCGACATACTCAACATGATGCAGGCTAAGAATATCTCAGTACCGGTTATCATTCTTACCGGGGCGAATGATGTTGATCTGGCCGTAAAAAGCATGAAACGGGGAGCTTTCGACTACCTGACCAAACCTGTTGATGACGAACACCTTATTGAAGTGCTGGACAGTGCCATTGAGCATGGAGCCATGAGTAAGAAGATAATCAAACCGGCAGATGCTTTCACTCAGGAAGAATTGAAAGACAGAAAAGATTTTGAGCACCTTCCCACAACCAACAAGGATATGATTCTTCTTTTCCACAATGCTGAGAAAGTAGCGAAATGCGATCTGAGTGTTTTCATATGGGGAGAGCAGGGAACTGGAAAAGAGAGCCTTGCAAGGGCGATTCACCATGCAAGCCTCAGGGCAGATGGGCCATTCGTTGCTGTGGATGCTACTGCTCACAGACTGGATGATTTTTCATCTGAGCTTTTTGGCAGGGCAAAGGATTGGAGCGGTAAACACGATGAGAAACAGGGTTTCATTGAAACTGCTGCTGGCGGTACTCTTTTTATAGACAACATTGACTGTCTGGAACTGCCAGTTCAAGCCAGGCTGAAAAGAGTGATTCAAAACTCTGAATTCTACCGTGACAACTCTACCGAAATAAAGAAAAGCAATGTTCGAATTATCGTTTCATCAACCCGCGATCTGACCAGCTCCAAGTATCATGACTCTTTCTCAAGAGACCTGCTGTATCATCTCATGGTAAATTCAATGAGAATTCCATCTCTTCGAGCACGAACCGAAGACATTCCTCTGATTATCGATTACTTCCTGAAACAGGAGCTTGCAAAACTGAATCGAGAGGGAAACGCCCTCACCGTTTCAGATGATTTTCTGGATCTGCTCCTGCAGTACAACTACCCGGACAATGTTCAGGAACTTCAGAACATTATCGCATGCGCGGTGGTTGGCGCAGAGGGAGACAAGATAACTCTGGATGATCTATCCCCTTACATCCGGGAAAGGATTACTCCAGGAGAAACAACCGGAGACTTTACACCGACAGTGCTCAAAAATGTTATAACAGACCACATTGAAAAAACCATCAGGTACTGTGGCGGAAATATTAATCAGGCGGCAACACTTCTTGGTATCTCAGTTGATGAAATAGGCAATCACATGGAAAAAGATTGACAGTTACCAGCTTGCGTTCCCATTCTCTATAAAACCGTGGGATGGCACAGCCTGACATTCCAGCCTCCAGTTCTGACCGTCAACAGTATATCCGTATGCCCCGGCTTCAGGACAGGTTGCCGGCGCTACCTCCGTTAATGTGGAAGGCAACTCGCCATGTTGAGCCTGATACATTGTAATTGATGTCGCAATTGTATGCATATTTGCCCGACACGCATTCTGCTTTGCAAGATCTATTCCCGCAGTAAGATTCGGAGTATTCACATCGGAAGGGGCAACCTCCGGAGTAATCTCTTCTGCTGGAATGTTTATGGCAGGGTCAGTTTCGGGCTGGTTTCCACAACCGGCTACCAGCAGAACTAAAGAGAGAATGGCAAAGTATTTCATATCATCACTCCTTTGATTATTGTTACAGACGGTCGAATTTACGCAAATCATGGCAACAATGAAAGAGGAACATGGAAACGGAATCAATATTCATACTTGGTACACTGCTCTTCACAGGATTCATTGCAGGAAGGATTGCTTCAAAATCAGGACTTCCGGCAGTGACAGGTTACATTCTTGCCGGTGTTCTTCTTAACCCACAGGTGTTTGATATCATCTCTCCATCATTTGTTAACAGCTCGGATTTGATCACAACACTAACCCTCTCTATAATTACTTTTTCCGTTGGTGCCAGCCTTTACCTGCCAAAAATAAAAAGAGTCGGAAAAACAATTGGTGTTGTTGCGCTCTTCGAAGCCCAGTTCGCCAATCTCTTCATTGCTGTGGGTTTTGCTTTGTTGATTCCTGTCCTTGTACCTGAAATGGCACAGTACGCCGTGCCTGTGGCTCTTCTTTTCGGAGCTCTTGGCTCCCCGACGGATCCTTCCGCCACCCTGGCGGTTGCCCATCAGTTCAAATGTGACGGACCTGTGACCAGAACGGTTATGGGTGTGGCAGCAATGGATGATGGCATAGGAATGCTTAACTACAGTCTTGCCGCAGCAGTAGCCACAGTGCTCATTGCTCACAACTCCTTAAATACAAGCTCCATTCTCTCTCCTCTCTTGAAGATAGGTTCTTCCCTGGCAGCAGGGGCATTTTTCGGTGGTCTTTTTGCCCTGCTTGAGAAAAAAATGAACATCAGCGCCACATCTCAAATGCTCGCACTGCTTCTTGGCACTCTCTACAGTTGTTACGGAGTTTCAATGCTTATTAATGCGGATCCGCTTCTGGCAGTAATGACCATGGGCTTCGTTATGGTAAACGCAGGCGAGTGGTGCAGACAAATTCCTGAAAAAATCTCGGGCACTGTTGAAGAAATAGTTTTTATTCTTTTCTTCACTGTCAGCGGTATGAAACTGGACTTCTCTGTACTCAAATCCTCAGCCCTGCTTGTTCTGCTCTTTGTAGTCCTCAGGGTCTCCGGCAAATTTGCAGGCACCAACCTTGGCGCAAGACTCACATCAGCCCCGAAACCTGTACGAAAATACACTGGCTTCTGCCTGGTTCCACAGGGTGGCATAGTTATTGGACTGGCTCTGGTGCTTCATTCAATGCCTGCTTTTCACGCCTTCGCCGATACCCTGATCAACGTAATACTGGGAACGGTTGTTATCAATGAACTGATCGGACCAATGTTCTCCAAATGGGCACTGAAAAACGCGGGAGAGTTCCACACATGAAATCCGGATTACTCTGTCAAATAATAAGCGTTGTGTCCTGCCAGCTCTTCCTTGTTCCGGCAGCTTCGCCGGGATCAGCCCTTTGTCTTAACCAGTTGGATTAAGAAAGGAGGCCGTCTTCTATCCGCCTTTCTTAATGCGGCATCTTATCCTCTCTTCGACAGCAATTTCTCTGCAAGCCAGAAAATTCCAGTTGCCGCAAGAAGAACAACTACAAACCGCTGATCTATAAGAATTAGACCGGCAAACATTCCCAGGATTCCACCAAAGAGTTCGATTCCTGCCAGGCTTTCTCCACTTACATCAGTGATCAGTTCTTCAAGCTGCTGGAGTTCAAATTCATTGACTTTTTTCTTGACCATTTTCTTAACATCAATCTTGTGTGCGTGCTGCAGCATGAAATTCCTTGCTGTTTTTCTGAACTCCTCGGATTGTATCTTCTTCTCCGCAAAAACCTCAAGCTTTCCAACCGCAGAATCCAACTGCATTTCAAGCAGACCCCAGAAAGATTCCGATTCAAGATAGGTAATAAGTTTTTCTCTGGCTAAAGCAACACCCTCTGTTTTCATCCAGTTATCAAGTCTCTGCTTCTGCTTTTCAAAAAAATCAGAAAATCGTTTCTTCACCACCGGGTTATCTCCCATTGATGAAATTGAGGACAAATTGTCTCCTATGATGTCCATAACATCCTGGAAGAATGATGGGCTTCGCGCTTTCTCCAAAAGTTTCTCCTTTATTCTGATGCTGTCTATTTTGAGTACTCCCTTGCCAAGCATCATTGCTTTCTTTGCCAGAAAACCCTTTGAATCAATCCAGTCTTCAAGTATCTCGTTCACCGTATCAGCTATGGACGAAGCGTTCTTTTCTACAAGGTTGGTTACCACCATGGTAAGCAGGTTAAGGGTCTCAGGTTTCTCTATTTCCCGCTCGATGGCACTTCTCGCATGGGGCCAGACCCTGTCTGATGACATATTTTCCGATGTATAGTTCTTAATCAACTCGGCAACTCTGGAAAATAACTGCCCGGCCTGTTCAACTCCTTTGTTCTGTGCGTACCTGCCCACAATTTTTACAATATTTGACCTGTTCACTGGCTCCTTTATCCAGCCATGGGCATGACCCAGTATTTCCGACGCTGTCTTCTGAATAAGATCGTTCTCCTCCAGATAGTTCAATATTGAATCGGTATCGAGAAGCTGATCTGAAACCGCTGTCGCGATTGCATCGGCAATATCATTTCTTCTTTTTGGTATCAATCCCTGCCTGCCCAGAGATGTTCTTTCATGAGGACGAAACAGCATTTTTATGGCGATATAGTTTGTACCAATTCCCACAGTACCCGACAGGCATATCATGAAAATCCACTCAATCCATTCGTGATTATAAAAATTCTGGAAAATACCTGATAAAACAGTCAGAAGAGGAAGGACTATTATTGCCACTTTTCTACCGTTCTTTATCATATATACTCCCCTCTAGCGTGTCTTCTCGGAGATTAATGTCATATTGAATTTCTGGAGATTCACCAGGTTCTCAGGTCGAAGGACTTGTCCATCGTTTGATCTTTTCATCGATATCTTTTACATTCATGGGTTTGCTCAAGTAGTCATCCATTCCGGCAGCCAGGCACTTTTCCCTGTCACCACTCATGGCATTTGCCGTCAGGGCAACCACTGGAACAGAGTTATCCAGTTCCCCGGAGACATCTGATCTAATGGCTCTGGTGGCTTCATAACCGTCCATTACCGGCATCTGGCAATCCATAAGAACAACATCATACTGAGCAAGTTTTAAAGCATTAATTGCTTCCTCACCGTTCGCGACAGCATCCGCCTTGTACCCGAGTTTCTCCAGGAATTTCATAACAAGCATCTGATTTACAGGATTGTCTTCAGCAACCAGAACACGGATATTCATATTGGAATCTGCCACAATGTACCGAGTATTAATCGGTTCCTTTTTCCTCTGCTCTGTAGAGTCGTGTTCTCCCAGTACCCTCACAAGACAAGCCAGCAGGCTTGATTGCTTAAAAGGTTTGGTTAGATAAGCTTTAAAACCTTTCTCTCTAAACTTTTTTGCATCACCCAGTTGATCCATAGAGGTCAACATGATAATATCTGTCTGTTTAAATTCAGGGTTGTCCAGTATTCTACCCCCAAGAGTTTCCCCGTCCATCTCGGGCATCTGCATATCAAGAAGAGCGATTCTAAAAGGATCGCCCTCTGCATAAGACTCCTCGAGCGCGGTAAGAGCATCAGCACCGGAAGATACAATCTCATATCTGCATCCCCAGGACATAAGAAGCAGAGAAAGCAGTCTTCTGTTTGTGGCGATATCGTCAACCCCGAGTATCCTGACTCCATTGACTGGTAATGGTTTTGCCTGAGGAATCTGCTTATCGCTGAGTGGAAACTCAGCGGTAAACCAGAATTCGGAGCCCTTACCTATCTCGCTGTTAACACCAATATCACCATGCATCATATCAACAAGAAGTTTTGATATGCTGAGACCAAGACCTGTTCCACCAAATTTGCGTGTTGTGGATGTATCCGCCTGAGTGAAAGCGTCAAAGAGAACACTCTGTACATCCTCTGGAATTCCGATTCCACTATCTTTCACCGCAAAGCGGAATCTGGCACGATCTTTCTGTCTTTCCACACAACGAACAGATACAATGATCTCTCCTTTGCCTGTAAACTTGATAGCATTACTCACCAGATTTGTTAAAACCTGTCTCAATCTGCCAGGATCACCAACAACATTTGCAGGCATTTCCGGATCCAGCAAACATACAAATTCCAGATTTTTCTGCTCAACATGAAGAGCATAAAGATCAGAGAACTCTTCAATCATAGAGCGAAGGCTGAAGTCAATCATCTCAAACTCGAGCTTACCAGCCTCTATTTTAGAGAAATCAAGAATGTCATTAATAATGTTAAGAAGAGCTTCCCCACTGCTTCGTACCGTTTCCGCAAACTCTCTTTGCTCACCGGTAAGATCGGTATTCAGCAAAAGCCCTGTCATACCGATAACACCATTCATTGGTGTCCGTATTTCATGACTCATGTTGGCCAGAAAATCACTCTTCGCCCGATTGGCCGCCTCTGCCTTTTCCTTTGCTTGAAATAGCTCCCTGCTTTTTGTTTCCAGAAGAGCCTCTATCGCCTTCCGAGCCTTTTGCTCCCGCTCAAGTTTCCTTTTTAAAAGAACTAGTTCATCCATTTTCCTTCATCTCTACTTGAACTGGATATTCAGAATACACTCATCAGCACCATCAAGCATACACTCAAGATGGTGATATGTTATTGATCTGCCAAAATACGCTGCCAGCCCCTCAAGAAGACCTTCCATCAATCGGCAAAGCTTCCTCTCTGACCGGTAATGAAGAACCGCAGTGTTCTCATCAACAAATTCAACCCTGAGTATCGGGGGATTGACATCCCCGTAAAGCTTCCTGACCTCAATATGAATAACTCCATCAACTGTTTTCAGAAATTCAAGCGGGGAATCAAAACCCTCAAGAAACACAGGAAATGTTTCCGCCAGAACCGGGAACATGTACTTCCCGAACTCGAAAAGCAGGTCACTGACCGAGATATCAGTCTTCTCTGAAAGTAATGTAACCGCATGGATAAGATCTGAATCAGGATATGTCTCGGGACCTATGAAAGGAGGGGTATCAGAGACAAACTCCGCTTTGTCAAAAATATCCTCCATAACATCATCACCGAATTTTTCAATAATCAGACTCTCCAGTACATTGAAAACGATTCCTTTCACTGCATAACCTCCAGTTCGACGGTTTCCAAACCAGTTTGATTGAAAATACCGTGTACAGCCCGTCGTGGTCAATACTGCCGGGCGAGAAAAGGAAACTGCATTAATCGAAAATGTTTAGAAAACAACTCGATCCCGGAGGATACCGTAACGAGTCATTATTTCCCCATTTGCTGCAATGGCTTCTTCCCTGTTGAGAATGATAACACTGCCAAGACTGGTGGTAAGCTCAAGAAACGGGCCGTGAACACCCTCAACCAGTTCAACAAACTGAGAGAAACTTTTTACGCGGGTGCCGTTTACTGTTTCGATTATCTCATTCTGAAGGCTTTCATATCCGGCATTAACCTCTGCCGGAAGCATGAACGTGAGAACAACAATCTCCTCACGGGTATCTGTACACCAGTTATCAAAGAGGAAGGGGTAAGTAAGGTAATCAACTGCATTCAGATACCAGTCGTACCCCCAGGACTCAAGGTAGTTCAGGGAAAGAGGCATGAATACTGTTCCGCCAAAGATAAAGTACTCGGGCGGTGTATCGTAAATCTTGTTGGGAACAATAGTTAAATCATCAAGAGTGGTGCTTAGCGTAATTTCCACTGTTCGCTGAACACCGTCTCTAATAATCTCAAGTGGAATTGTCTCGCCTATCTGCCGCCGGTTTACCATGTAATCAAGTCTGGTTCGACTTCCTGCTCGAAGCTCAACTGTACCATCGCCTGCGATGGAGCTGCCATCAATCTCCATAAGAATGTCACCAATTTCAAATGCCCTTCCGGCGGGAGAATCATAAGCCAGTTTCGTAATCATTACACCGGTCTGCTCCTGAGGAATACCGAACATGGCGGAAAACGCATCGTTGCGAATGGTCTGGTAACTAAATCCCGCAGAGGGAAATCCGTCGTATTTACCATCTTCCATATCTTCAAAGAAGTGCTCGATTACAGGAACAGGTATCACATAACCTATATTGTCCGCCTGGGTCATCGTCTGCATGGCAACACCAATGATTTTGTTGTCGATAACGGCAGGGCCTCCGCTGTTACCCGGGTTAATGGCAGCATCAATCTGCACTGTAAGCAGAGAAAGACCGCTGTGTGCGTAGCGGGAACTTTCAATCCTCGAAATAACCCCTTGAGTGGTACTGAGGGCATCACCGCCCATCGGGTAGCCATAGACAGTAACTTCTTCCCTGGCCTGCGGAAGTTCTCCCAGTTCCAGAGGATCAATTCCCACGAAGAAAGATTCGTCGTTCACCGTTATCAGCGCAAGATCAGCTTCATGGGATATCGCCACCACGAATGCCTGGTACTTCCTGGGATCACCTTCTTTACGCACCTGCAGATAGGTTTCATTAGTAACAACATGAGCATTGGTCAATATCATGTTTCCGTGTACAACACAGCCGGAACCGGAACTTTCCATGGGAGCATCAGTACTCCAGGGAAGGTAATAGTTATAGGCAACACTGTTCGTGTAAATCTTTACCATTGCCTGATCAATACCGCCGGAGATACCGGCAGTTGTAATAACAAGCACCATGAGAATTATCAAGTTTTTCATTGCTGCCCTTCTTAATAGATTAACAGGATTATTAATTATCGAGTGTATTCTAACGGAAGATTCAAGTACTTGCCATTTCAGAGCGTTTTTTACGAAGATACTTTTCTATACCTGCATAAAAGAAAAGATCGATGGCAAGACCCCAGATTGCAGTAAGCTGGGATTGATAAAAAAGAAATATATGGGTGATGAAAATACTTACCAGAATAGCTCTCTTGAACCATAGAAAGGCACAGTACAGAGACTTCTGGAGCATGAAAACACCAAAAAGAACAAGAATACCACTTATGGTTATGCCAATTATTGATATTCCCGAAGTATCATTCATTGGCAGCCACCCCGGACTCAGTATTCCAAAAACTATCCCCAGCTGTATCAGGTTCAGAACAACAAACACGATCATCATAACAGAGACAAGCCCTTTTATGTTAATGGTTTTCTCAAAAATTTCCTCGAACCGTTCTTTTGCCGCATCATATAATTTCAAAACTTTTGAAGAAGTATCATGCATATCTCCAAGATCACTGCGTAAGTGCTTGTTCACCTGTATCTCTCTCGCAGAAAGCTTTGATTTTTCAGCATAACCTCTGAAAAGAAGGTACATAAGGATAAATATCACATATATCATCGCAATGGTGGGCTTATAAAAATAATCGTTGTTGTCAGTGATAAACTTGCCCAGTTCATCAATGAATAATCCAAAACCGGCTCCGCCAAAGAACGCAGCCAATCTGCGCACTGAAGGATTCCAGTAGCGGAACAACATAACGAGAGCGATGAACATCAGAAAACCGCCCCAGAGCATGTGAGCAATATGAAGATTTCCTGGAGATATCTGTGGATAGCCAGTAGCTGCGAGAAACGCCCTGTTAACAAGAATTGTGACCACTGCAATTACCATAAGCAATTCCAGAAGGTCACCTGTATCCGTGTCTCGAACAAGTGGGCTTTGTCTTTTTCTCATGCACTCAATATAGATATTACCGGAAATGTTGCAAGTATTGTATGCTCAAACAAACAAGCGGAGGTTTGATAATGAAAACAGTGGAAGAGTTGATTTCCGAGCTGAAAAAACTTGCGGATCCAGTTCGTGCGGCACACAGTCAGAAATTCTTCAAGACAGGGCCCGGAGAATACGGTGAGGGTGATCTGTTTCTCGGCCTCAGGGTCCCCCAAACACGAAAGCTTGTGAGAGCATTCAGGAGCCTTGAGTTACAGGCGATGGAGGAACTGCTTCAGTCAAAATGGCATGAAGCGAGACTCTTTGCCCTTCTTTCCATGGTCGACACCTTTAAAAGAGGTTCAGATAAGGAACAAGAGGGAATTTTCAAGCTGTACATGAGTAATTCAGACAGAGTGAACAACTGGGATCTGGTTGATTCCTCAGCACCGCACATTGCCGGAGCTTACCTGTGGGATCGAGACAGGCAGCCCCTGTACGATTTCGCGGTATCCAGCTCTCTCTGGGAGCGTCGAATCGCAATCATCTCCACCCAGCACTTCATCAGAAAAGATTCCTTTGACGATACGCTGAAAATCGCGGATATGCTACTTAACGATGAAGAAGATCTGATCCACAAAGCAGTGGGCTGGATGCTCAGAGAAGTGGGCAACAGAAATACAAAGAGGGAAGAAGAATTCCTGAAGCTCCGGTACATGAAAATGCCCAGAACAATACTGAGATACGCTATTGAAAAATTCGAGACAGAGAGACGAAAGATGTATCTTAAAGGACTAATATAGGAGTATAATCAAAATTTCAGCAATTCTGCTCAACACCCATTGTCGGTCACACTCTTAACGAGAATCTCTCAATTTCTTTTCAAACCTTATCAGAACAATTTTCTGTTCATCGGTCTCTACTGCGAATGGATTTGTTTCCCTCAGGGTTTCTATTGCCGTCGTGGCAGAGGTATCTCCACCCCTCATAAGCCAGGCTGCGCCGAATGTACCTGTTCTGCCATTCCCGCCTTCACAGTGAACGAGAACGGTTCCTTCAGATGCTTTCACCAGCCTTACAAACCGCAAAAGTTTCTCAAGCGCCGGCGCATCATAATCTCTCACAGCGATTTCCACCCATTTCACTCCAGGAATGGCGGGGTTGTATTTCAATCGCTGCTCTGCCGGGTCAATGAGTGAAACGATGGTGGTAAGATTGTCTATTTTCAGCTCAGACTGCTTCGGGTTATGAGAACCCATAAGTTTCGGTTTGTCTATCCACCACTGCATTCTGCTCACCTTTCGTAAACGATCAAAAAAAGTACTGATAAACGCTAACATACAAAACCGACCACACGGTTACTATATTCCTGTTTCAATTCCATGAGAACTTGTGGAAGGAGCTTGTATGCTGCCAACCCTTTGTCATTCTCTGCTGCGCGGGAATTCTGTGGAATTGGATACTCACTGCTTTCTCTCCCGCTTCTCTGTCTTTTTGCGCCCGCACATGAAAAGAACCCCGGCAGGCATGGCCGCAATCGACGGCTCAACGGGAATTCTACTTGCAAAAATAGTTGACAGTTCAGCTTTCAGGAAAACAGCCCTGGTTATTCTTTCTCTTCTTTGTGTTTCCGGAGCAATACAGGCCCTGGTTTAGTCCATATCTGTTGCCGGCACGATTAATTCAGCATCTTTAACATCATGGACAAAGTGATCAGCTCCGGTTTTCCAGGTTCCCTTCCTGAACCACAACCAGCCCGCGACGGTTACCGCCGTATTTGAGATAAACATTGACCACCATATCCCCAGAGGACCCATTCCAAAAGTGTATGCCAGAAGATATGCCCCGGGAATTCTCAGCACCCACAGTCTTGTCATATTAAGCACCATCACCGGCATGGTATACCCCGAGCCCTGAAAGCTGCCCAGAAGTATGATGAGAAAACCGAATACAAACACTGAAGGAGTCGTTATACGGAACATGGTTCTGCTCAGTTGAATTACCCCGGGATCATCCACAAAAGCTCTTGCTATGTCCGCCCCGAAAAAGAACATACCCAGGGCCATGGGCAGAAGTATCATCCCGATAAGCAGCAGGGCGGTTCTGGAAGATTTTTCAGCTCTTTCCACATTGCCCGCGCCGAGATTCTGCCCGACAGCAGTGGCATTGGCCTGACTGAGGCCGAATGCCGGAACCATAGCCATATGAATTATCCTGTTTCCCA
>JAUVJW010000085.1 GCA_030596465.1 Candidatus Fermentibacteraceae bacterium
CACAACCTACATCCAGAACTGTGTCCCCCTGGCTGATGAAAGGTAAAACTCCTCTTGCTCTTCGTTTTGCCGGCTCTGTTACAATCTGCTTTTCTTCACGCTCTTTCCAGTAATCCTCATAATTCAGTGTACTCGATGATATTCTATCGGGTAAAGGCATATCTCCCAACACCTCCCGAAAAACACTCCGACCCTTCTCTCCTTTTACTCTGGAATCTGCCATGAATCATCCTTCCCGTTTAATGTACTCGCTGAATATACTCTTCAAAATATAAATCTAAAAGATTTATATACTAATTGATGATTGCCAGGCCTGAAATGTTTATGCGTTTCTTTTGGCATTAAGACCAGCTCTTGACAACCGAAATCGTCATCTTTCTATTAGTATATGAAAGGTAGGTTTATTACTATGCGTTTTGGTAATATATTTTGTTGTTTTCTTGTAGCCGTTTTTGCTTCCAATGTCCATGGTTTAAATTTTTTTGATGATTTTGAAGACAACGATATCAGTGACTGGGAAGCTCGCTGTGCCCCCGGTATCTGGTCTGTTTCTGACGGAAAGGTTCATGGAAGCACCACTACAAATCCAACTGAGCTAACCCCCATAAATGCTCTCCCTCTCCAAAACGGTGAAATAACCATAAGTGTCAGTGGAATCCACGCTTTTGGTATCTGCGCTAGGCTTGATAGTGATGATTCAGGGATTATCGCCTATGTGTCTCCAGATTACGATGTTGCCCGAATTCGGGTGGTTGAAAATGGTGTTCAGTCAACAATACTTGCTTCTCTGAACTATGATTTTCCTTCCGGTGTTGTATATGAATTAACTCTTTTTTGTTCAGATCAGGCTCTTTCTCTCTATATTACGGTTCCCTCATCGGGGGAAGAATGGATTTTTGCAGCAATTGATCCTAATCCTCATTCAGGTAAATACGGTTTCCACATGGGAGAGGAACCAGGAGCCTCCTGGGACTGGATATCTGTTGAAAGCCCAACTTCTTCTGAGGGAGAATCCGAGGCTGAGGTGTATCAACAACCCGCTCTCAATATTTCTTTGAACCCTTTCTTTTCCTCAGTAACTTTTACATATCTACTGCCGGGATACGAAAATTCTTCACTGGATATTTTTGATCTTGCCGGAAGATGTATAACCTCAATTGACATCAATTCAGGAGATACCGCGCAAACCCTGAACTGGAACGGCAGAGCTTCCGATGGCGGTGTAATACCTGCCGGTGTTTATGTTGCAAAACTTCGCGGATATGACCAAACCACCGTTAGATTGATAAAGATATAGAATTCTCTATTGCAGGGGGAGCTTCGGCTCCCCTTTTTCTATTTGTCGAACTCTTCGTCTGAATCCCTTTCAGGCTGTGTTGTTCTGATTCCCTTTATCCTGTTCCAAAGTGCAAGTTTTGCCAGAAGAGCCAGAGCCGCACCGTAAAAACAAAGGTACTTACAGAAGAATCTTCTGATGAATACAGCCAGAATAATAGTAAGTCCCGCAACTGTGAGACTTCCGGAAAGAAACAGTGTAAATATTGTATGGAATGGATCTATGGCGCAGAAAGGAGCAGACCACCGCAGGGAAATAACATCAAATCTGTTGAGCAGTATTGCCGTTATCAGTGCAAAAAGAATGACCGTGCTGAGGTGCTTCAGTTTGCTGTGCAGATTCCCTGATAACGATCTTCTGCCGGGAACATGAATACTGTAAAGGAACTCCTGCAATGCTCCAATGGGACAAACCCAGCCACAGAAAACCCTGCCAAAGAAGGCGCTGAAAATCATGGGCAGAAGAAAAATGAGAATACCACTCACTCCCAGGAAAGCCAGACCTCCAGCGGTAAAGGCGTACTGAAAGGTTCCAAGCGGGCAGAAACAACCCTGCACACCAAAACCAAGAATCATAAGCGATACGCCCCTGATAACATGGTGAGCTGTATTTCTTCTGAGTCTGTCTTTTAACCTTCTACCGTAGAATTTTCTGGATAGACCGGTTGAAACCGGAAGAAGAATACCAAGGGTAATAAGAATAATACCTGTACGCCTGCTGCCACCAGCGGGGTTTGAACAGGTGGTGTGTGAAGTGACCCCGTACCAGTGAGGACAAAGGGCAAGGGAATCGGGGCATGCCGCCGCCGGAGGGAGACCGAGAGGGCACCCGATAACTACCGGAGGCTGACTGTTCTGTGATGCGTTTTGAGCGACATAAAGGGTATCTTCCTCCTGTACCGGTTCCGGGTTGTCGCACAGACCATTTCCATCTAAATCAACAAAGAAGGCGCAATCCGGGCTTTCCGCATCACACGCTTCATTCTCAGTATATCCTAAAGGACAGGAATTCTGTCTTTGTGCTAAAATAGTTTCCGTCTGATCCGTGACTTGTGTAATCTCCGGGGCAGGGAAAATCTCTTCCTCAATCAGTGGTTCTATTATCTCTTCTTCTGTTCCCTCTGGCTCTGCTGGAACCACCGGCTGTTCTGTCTCTTCAAGAAGTGGAGCTGGCTGCGGACCAGGGTTGTCACAGAGGTTGTCTCCATTTGAATCGGTATAGAAAGTACACCTGGCATTTTCCTGAGAACATGCTTCCCGGGGAGTAAGACTCAGGGGACAAAATGGATCGATAACGACCACTTCCTCCTCTTCAATAACTTCAGGCTCGGGTTCCTCCCCGGCAGGCTGTTCCTGCAAGCCGGCGTTATCACAGAGATTGTCTCCGTTGTTGTCTGTGAACAAAGCACAGGAAGGGTTAGCAACATCGCAAGCCTCTTCCGGTGCAAAACCAAGCGGGCACTGCGCATAGAGGGCAGATGCTACAATAAGAAGAATTACCAGTTGCTTCACCGCCCTCCCTGCGGGTATAAGCTCACCAATTTACCGGAACGATGCCTTTATGCCAGCAAATGTCATCTGGTTAAGAGCCATATCGCCGTTGATAAACATGTGTGAAATTTCCATAAACTGATCGCCGTTTGGAGAATTGTAATCTCCGTAAACACAGGTCAAACTGCCTGTGCCTGAACTGTAAGTGTAAAACTCATCCTCGCCGTCAGGCCATGCGATGTCCAGAATAAGATTGCCGTTGGCTGGAATGTAGAAAAATGGTGTATCAAAGTAAATGGTTGGATCACTGGCATGAAAAGTAACATTACTTGTTCTTTCATACACCTTGTATTTCCCGTTTGCATAGTTTGCATCATAATTTGCACCAAGCTCATCGTTATCACAATAACCCATATAAACATGAAATTCATCGAAAGTTACCTCGGTTCCGGGACCGGGAGATGGATCAAAAGTAACTGAGCTGATTGTCATTGCTTCCGTAAACTCGCTTGCCTGTACTATCACCTGATAGCGAAGTGAGAGTGTTCAATTACCGCAAAACGGTTTAGTGCTTCCAAATCCGGCGGAACCAACTTCCACTGTAGCGGCAAGAAGTACCGGAACAGTAAGCAGGAGAAGCAACACTGATTTTTTCATCCTTATCCTTTCGTAATAAACTGTCTGATTACTCATTAGAGCACACATTTACTATTTCATGAAACTATATGATATTCTTTCCAGATCAGGTAGTCCTGGGTTTGATCTGTGAAAATATCCCAGCGTCTCCTCTGGAACTATACACAGGAAACTCATAAAGGGGCTTGACAATACGAAAAATAATGCAATATTTGCTCTCCTTGAGTGGCCCGGTAGTTCAATTGGTTAGAGCACCGGCCTGTCACGCCGGAAGTTACGAGTTCGAGTCTCGTTCGGGTCGCCAGGGTATCTTTTTCGGGGGCAGAAATGCCCCTTTTTTTATTATCAGAAATGGTTGCAGAAAGGGTTGACTTTTTCCTGTTTGTGTTTCAGCTTTCAATATTTGTTTCCAGAAACGTAAAAACCCGCTCCTCCCAGAGGGAGCGGGTTTTACATTGTGTTACAATTCAAGATACTTTCTGCAAGTATATTTCTGATCTTGTGTCAAACGATCAACACAGAAACAAAGGAGAAAACAATGAGAGTTCTTCTCATATCAGCGCTTGTCCTCAGCCTCTTTGCCTGCGGGGGTACTGAACAACCTGTATCAGATTCTGAAGATGTTCCTTTTGAACCTGAAACTCCTGTACTGCGAGTAACGACTGAGATCGGGGTTGAGCTGGGAGATTCCAATTTTGTGTTCGGTGTAATTCGGGATGTTGACTTCACAGCGGATGGCAATATCGCTGTTCTTGATATGCAGAAAAAGAAAATCAGTATTTTCTCCCCTCCTGGAGAATTTCTTGGTGAATTCGGCGGTGCCGGCGAAGGGCCTGGTGAATTTCTCAACCCACAGGGTATCACCTGCTTGAGTGATGGAAGAATCGCAGTAACGGATCCATTCAGCAGAAAGGTTGAAATTTTTGGCAGCAACCTTCAACACATGGAAACCTTCTCTGATTTTGCTTCCAGAGCTCCTTTCGTGATCACAGCGGTGGGCGCCGGTTTTGCCGGTGAGCAGGGGGATTTTAACAGAGATGCCGGAACAGCAACTACTTCCGTTGCTCTGTGGGAGGAGGATGCCGATTCAATGATTGTGTTTTTTGAGATTGAGAATAACCTTTCTCCCGATTACATACTTAACCGTATTCTGAAACCCCGGTCCGGACTTATTTCTGACAACGGCAATATTTACTACTCTGTTCCTGAAAGTGAAGAATATTCCGTATCCGTATATCCAATTAACGGTTCGGAAGGATATGTACTCTCTCGTCCCGGATATGCTCCTGTGGCCAAGTCGGCGGAAGACCTTCAGGAAGACATTGACGCTTATGAATACAGAATGCAGGCAATGGCTTCGTCCGGAAGAGGAAGAAGACTTGCTGGTATGACTTACGATCCACCTGCAGATTACTACGCCATCTCCTCCATTGGCGCTGATTCTGAAGGCAATATCTGGGTACAGAGAGGATGGGAATCAAATCCCACCTTTGATCTTTTCCCACCGGGAGCAACAGAGTCTGTGGAAACTGTCTTTGCCGACCCTGATCTTGAACTGTCTGACTTCACTTTCGTTATCTCCCCCCATGGCATGGCAGCCTTCAACCCGAATCCTGATGATTACCCCAGAGTGCTGATCCTCAGTCTGTAGGGAATATGTTTCCGTTGACCAACCTTATGTCTCCTTGTAGATTGCTGAAGTCACATTTAAAATAGAAAATTTCCAAAGGAGGGATTATGCGGGGGGGGTTGTTTGCTGCTGTTCTTATACTGCTGTCTGGAGTGCTTCCAGCCGGCAATCTTGATATTCTTGGAATCAGAAGTGCTGAATATCTCATGGAGGTTTCCAGGAATGCCGTTACCGACTGCGCCGACGGAGTTACTTACAACCCCGCCGGACTGACTTTCATGGATGACGGAATCCACCTGAATTTCAGCGGTCAGTACATAGGCAAAGATTACACTATTACCGGTACTTTACTTGGAGAAGCAGAAGAAACGGAAGTGTCATCAACTAAACCGACTCCATTTATCCCAAACTTTTATGCTGTTTACAAAACTGGTAACATTGCAGCATTCGGCGGTTTCACCGTCCCCGCAGGCGGTGGAAGTGTTGATTATTCTGATGGTCTGTTTGTTATGCCCCTGCTGGAAACCGGTCTGGTTCAGGCTCAGTATGGACCAAATCATATTGCTGTTATGAATGAGGGTTCCATGGAAGGCAGATCGTTCTATATGAGAGGAATCGCCGGTATTGCCTGCTCTCTCAATGATAATTTCAGCGTTGCTGTTTCAGGCAGATATACATCGGGCCACAGAAACTATAAGGGGCAGGGTTCCTTCACAGTAATCGATCTTACAACCGGCCTGCCTGTTGGCTCCACTTCCGGAGAACTGGATGTTGACAGATCCGCTAATGGCATATCTGCTGTAATAAGCGTGGATTACAAACCTTCAGACAGGATTAACCTTGCAGCCCGATACGAAACCGCAACTGCTCTTGATTTTGAAGCCTCAGCAAATGTGGCTTCTTCCTGGGATGTTCTTTTACCATACATGGCCGATGGCGCAAAGCAGAGGCGAGATCTCCCTGCCGTTGCCGCGATAGGTGTTGAAATGATGGTCAACAGCAAACTCCGACTGGGTAGCTCAGCCAACTACTACTTCGTTAACGCCTCAGATCAGGGAGATGATGATGGCATTGAAGATGCCTACAGCGATGGCTGGGAAGCAAACATCAGCAGTCGTTACCAGTTCAACAACACTTTTGCATGCGCTTTGGGTTACAGCTATTCCAACTACGGCGGCAGTGATTCCACATACACGGATTTCGAGTATATGCTGAATACCGGTCTTCTTTCCGGAGGAGTTAACTGGCAGGCAAATGATATAATGGATTTCACCCTTGCCGGGGGAACAACATTTATCCGTAAAGGCGAAGGTGCCGGAATCTACACAGGAGAAACTTTTGATAAAAAGGTATTCTTTGTAGCGATAGGTGCCAACGCCTCTTTTTAGTGGATTCATGAAACTTGTGGGGGAGCTAACCGGCTCCCCCTTTTCTGTTACATTCTGTTACATATCATTAACTATCCTGAGGCAGTTACTCTTCATTATTCATTTGTACTTGGAACTACCCTATCAGGAAAGGAACAGAAAATGACAAAAGGAACAATAACCATAGCAGTCCTGGCAGCAGCATTGTTGCTTACAGGAACAGCGATTGCACAACCGGGAGGAATGTCAGGGAGGCCGGTGGATCACAGAGGAATGGATCAGCAGAGACCGGATGGCGCAGGCAATGATTTCTTTCAGAGAATGCTGCCCATGCTGAGAATGCTGAATCTGACGGATGATCAGAGGGAAGCCGTCGCCGACATTATGGAAGATACCAGAAACTCAATGGAGAGCTTGAGGGGAACTGAAGAGGCAGGCAACCAGAGAGAGAAATTTCTTGAGCTGTTCTCATCCTCAACTATTACCGTTTACCAGGTTGAGGCTCTTCTTAACACAAGACTTGATACTATGGAAGAAATGAACGGAATCATAGCTCAGGCTCTTGTTGACATTCACGGTGTTCTTACTCCCGAACAGCTTGCCGCTCTGGCACAATTTGAACCCGGCTCCACGGAAATGAGAATGGGTAACCGTGGTAACAACGATCATTCCGGCACAAATATGGGCGTACACCCCAACAGATAGCTATCGCTACCTGGAAAAGGGAAGGTTTCTCCGGCCTTCCCTTTTTTGTATTTTATTGGGGGAAGGAGAAAAAATGTATTTTGCTGATCTGCCGGAAATCACTGAAGCTGCCACTCTTGCCGCCGAGCGGGAAGGGGTTTCGTTCTATATACTCTGCAATCCCTCAAGAAAAGAAAAGAGGTACACCGCTCTTTCCTCCAGAGGATTCGGTCTCCCCTCCGGATTTTATATTGAAGAGATGATCAGACCGGAAGTGGAACGAACAGAAATAGATCCCCCCGAAAAGACGAGCACAAATGGATTCTAAAAAGGCCGCCTGGTTTCCCGGGCGGCCTTTTCATTTTGGTTCTTTATGACTCTTTAGCGCAGAACAAGCATCTGTGTTGAAGCAGATCC
>JAUVJW010000160.1 GCA_030596465.1 Candidatus Fermentibacteraceae bacterium
AGATTTCATTCATGTTCGTGATATTGCCCGTGGCTGTCTCCTTGCCATAGAGAGCAGTAAATCCAGTGGTGAGGTTTTCAATCTGGGTACCGGGCGCAAATTGTCAATAATGGATGTTGGCAAGGCAATTGCCCGCGAACTGGGAAGACCTGTGGATGATTTCATAGTTAATAACCAGTACAGAGCAGGAGATATCCGTCATTGCTATGCCGATGTTTCCAGAGCGGAAGAGATGCTTGCTTTTAAAGCTTCAACCACATTCGAGGATGGAGTAAGCGAGCTTTGCAACTGGGTTGGAAGCCAGACCTCCACCGATATGGTAGATAAAGCCACAGAGGAATTACAGAAAAGAGGGTTGACCAGATGAGCATTCACTTGCTTATCGACGCAAGAGCAGTTCAAAAAAATGTTGATGGAATCAGCAGATTTTCTCTTAATGTCACAAAATGTATACTGAAGAAACGGCCCAACTGGAAAATAACAGTCCTTATCGGAAAAGACAGTGCATCTCTCATCGAAAACACTGAAATCGAAATTCTATTGGACAACTCCTCAAGATTCAGCACCAGAGCCAGCAGAAGGCTTACCCGCCGTATTAACAAAATTTCCCCTGATGTTTTTCTGAACTTCTCCATGGCGGGACCACAGCCGGATGCTCCGTCCATAATAACTGTGCATGATCTGATGGTACTTAATCTGCCGTGTTATTTTGGCGACAGCATTATCCGTAATGCCTTCAGCCGCTGTCTTTTCCGGCGCGCACTCAAAGCTTCTATCGGGCACGCTTCTGCTATTGCGGTACCCACAATGGCCACAAAACTTGATGTAATGAGAAGTTTTCAATCCGCCAGCGACATCGTATTTATTACAGGAGAGGGACAGGCACTCTTTTCTTCACCAGTCCAAAAACAACCAGAGAGACAGAATTTCTTTCTTTATGTGGGTAATGCCAGGGGCTATAAGAATATCCCTCGTTTTCTCACCGCCTATGGAAGACTCTGGGCTATGGATAAAAGAACACCGCCACTAACCATGGTGGTAAGAAAAGACAGGGCTTACGGGTACTTCAAAAAGCATCTGGATTCGAACCCTGCCAGATCCAATATCAAGGTTCTGACCCATATATCCGATGATGAACTTCGCAATCTTTATCTAACATGCAAAGCGTTACTTATACCTTCAGTTTACGAAGGTTTTGGCCTTCCCGCTCTGGAAGCCATGGCCACAGGTGCCCCGGTTATGGCCTCCAAAACCACTGCTCTCGAAGAGGTCGTGGGCAACACAGGAGTTCTCATTGACCCGTATTCAATCATAGACATAATGCGTGGTATAGCTGAACTGTCTGTTGCAACTTCTGAAGAATTGGAAAAACTCGGTGAACTGGGCAAAAAACGAGCTGAAACCTTTTCCTGGGAAAAAACTACAGACCGCTTTCTTGAACAGATCGAAGCCCTGATATGAAAGTCGCGGTAATTAACCCTCCATTCATGGATGGCAGTTTCTCAAGAACATCAAGATCACCTGCAATTGTTAAAAGCGGTACTATGTACTGGCCTTTCTGGTTAGCCTATGCGGTGGGTACCCTTGAAAAGGCAGGGCACGATGTCCTGTTTCTCGATTGTCCTGCTGAAAAGATCACAAGGCGAGAGCTTATGAGCAGGTTACAGGAAGCATCCCCCGCAATGATAGTTCTGGACACCAGCACGCCTTCCATCCACAGCGATCTGTCTGTTTCCAGCGAAATTGCAGGAATACTGCCCGATGCTTCCATTTTTCTCGTGGGAACCCATGTGAGCGCCCTTCCTGTAAAAGTTCTCCTCTCTGCTCCTTACATCACAGGTATAGCAGTAGCAGAATATGATCTTACCATTCCCGATGTAGCGAAAACGCTACAGAATAAAAAAAATCTCGCTCATGTTCCAGGACTCTGGCTGAATACTCCGGATAAACCTTTCTTCACGGGAAAGAGGGAACTGGTTTCAAACCTGGATTCTCTTCCCATGCTTGTTGATGTGTACAGAAAACACCTGAAACCGGAGAATTATTTTTTTGCTGCTGCAAGATACCCGTCTGTGATGATTATCTCAAGCCGGGGATGCCCTTTCAAATGCTCCTACTGTGTCTGGCCACAAGTTCTTCATGGTGGTACATACCGTGCCCGCTCAGCACAAAATGTTGTGACTGAATTTATGAAAGTACAGGAATACTTTCCTCAGGTTCAGGAAATCGTCTTTGAAGACGATACTTTCAGCGTTGACTCCATCCGAGTTGCGGAAGTTTCAGAAGCTTTAATTACGGCAGGCAACAAATTACCATGGACAGCAAATACCAGAGCAAACCTTTCCCTGGAAGCAATGAAAACGATGCGAAGGGCTGGTTGCAGAATGATCATTGTAGGCTATGAATCGGGAAGTCAGGCTATCCTTAACAATGTGAGTAAAGGAACAACCGTAGAGCAGAATCTAAGCTTCGCAAAAAGAGCCAGACGGGCGGGTTTACTTGTTCATGGCTGCTTCATGGCTGGAAATCCGGGAGAAACCCGTGAATCTCTGGCAACTACTCTTGAAATGGCAATTAAACTCAAACCGGACACAGCCCAGTTTTTTCCGATTATGGCTTATCCGGGAACGCGGTTGTACGAACAGTATCGTAAATCCGGCAACCTGAGAACAGAAGATTACAGAGAATGGCTCACTGAAGAAGGGCTTCATAATTGTGTAGTGGATCTGCCTGGTCTTTCGTCCGGGGATATTGTCAGATGGTGTGCCGAAGCAAGGCGCAAATTCTACCTTCGACCTGAATACCTTGTTTACAAAGCCGTACAGACTGTACTTCATCCAACCACAGAGGGTCTCCGCACAATACGGGCATTTTCCACCTTTAGAAAACATCTTTTCAGAAAAAGCCAATGAAAAAACTAGCAATTCTTCTGGGTATGTTTTTTGATGCTCTGGCGATTTTCCTGGCTCTGTATATCTCTGCTCTTATCAAATTCAGATTGGGTCTTTTCCCCGGAGTCTCCCCTGTCTCCGCCGGAATAATCATGTACGGCAGCATTGCATCTATTGCTTACTGGTGGGTAATTTTTGCTCTGACCGGTGCTTACAGGCTACACTGGGACAGAAGCTGGGCCGACGAAATAAGAATGGTATTCAAACCGGTTGTCACCGGATTTGTGATTCTTTCCCTTTTCGCTTTTCTCATAAGTCCGCAGGCTTCCATTGGGCGGTGGATATTTTTTGTTTACTTTTCCCTCACCAATCTCTTTGTTTATTCCGCAAGGTGTTTTTCCCGTCTACTGGAAAGAAGACTCGCAAAAAAGAATCTTCTCCGAAGGAATGTTCTTGTTATTGGACTGGGGAAGTCAGCAAAAGAGCTTAAAGATTACCTTGCGATCAATCCTTCTCTGGGATACAATGTAATTGGTTTTATTAACCCCCCGCATCCAGTCACCACCCCTGCAATAGTGAAACAACCTCTTGGAGATGTCGCTGATATTTCAGCTCTTGCAAAGCAGCACGATATAACGGATCTTCTGGTTACAATCGCTTCGAATTTTCACGATGACATCCTCAGTCTTCTTCTTCCAGCGGTTCAAAGTGGTATCAGGGTCAAGCTGTTGCCTGATCTTTTTGATGTGGTGGCCGGACATGTACACAACACTCAGATTCTCGGTCAGCCTTTGATGGAACTACTTCCTGACAGGCTTTCTTTCTGGGAGAAACTGGTTAAAACATTCGGAGATTATGTAATCAGTATGGCGGTAATAATCCTTGGACTGCCTCTCTGGATAATTGTCGCTCTCGCAATCGTTATAGATTCAAGGGGCGGCGTATTCTACAGACAGGAAAGAACCGGGGAGGGCGGTCGGGTATATAGAATATTCAAATTCAGATCCATGGTTGCTGATGCCGAAGGGGCTACCGGTGCGATCTGGGCTGGAAAATGCGATGACAGAGTAACAAGAATAGGTAAGATCATACGGAAAACCCGCATAGACGAGGTTCCACAGTTCCTCAATGTTCTTACCGGCGAGATGGCTGTAGTTGGTCCAAGACCGGAACGACCGGAGATAATTGAACAGCTTAGAACTATTTACCCGTTCTACGATAAACGCTTAACTGTTAAACCGGGAATAACCGGTTGGGCTCAAGTTAATCTTGAATACGATACAAGCTTCGAAGATGTTTCAAAAAAACTCAAACATGATTTTCAATATATAGAGAATCAATCGCTTTTTCTTGATCTGGAAATACTGGCAAGAACAGTTAATGTAGTTCTCACAGGAAAAGGCGCACACTGAATTCCAAAGCGAAAGGAATTTAAAATGCAGGTACCGCTTCTAGATATCAACCGCCAGCACGCGGACATAAAAGATGAATTGACACAGGTATTCACAGATGCTCTTTCAACTTCAAGGTTTATCAAAGGGCCTGATATGGAAGCTCTTGAAAAAGAATTCTCGGAGTACTCCGGAACAGCGGAGGCAGTCGCGTGTGCTTCAGGAACAGATGCCCTGATTCTCGCCCTTCAGGCGATTGGACTAAAAAGAGATGAACTTGTAATCACTGTGCCATTCACCTTCTTTGCAACCGCTGGAGCTATAGTCAGAGCGGGCGGAACGCCTGTTTTCATTGATATTCTACCGGACACTTTCAACATGGATCCTGATCTTCTTGAAGAATGGCTTAATACCAATTGCGCCATAACCAACAGAGGAGTTGTCCACCGAAAATCAGGGAAAAAAGTCGCTGCGATCATGCCTGTACACATCTTCGGTCAGATATGCAATATGGACTCTATTATTGCCACAGCTTCCACCTGGGATTTACCTGTAATCGAAGACGCGGCTCAGGCTGCCGGAGCAAAGTGGAAAGATTCCAGAGCAGGTTCTTTTGGCTCTATTGGTTGCTTCAGTTTCTTCCCGTCAAAAAATCTGGGCGCACTGGGAGACGGCGGAATGCTGACAACCAATAATCCCAAACTCGCCGAAAGACTTAGAAGTATTCGAGAACACGGCGGTAAGGGTTACCTTCACGCGGAAGTTGGCACAAACAGTCGTCTGGATGCAATTCAGGCAGGCTTCCTCAGAGTAAAGCTTCGTAAACT
>JAUVJW010000055.1 GCA_030596465.1 Candidatus Fermentibacteraceae bacterium
CAATACCGGATGGGATGAAAATCAAATCTCCATTTCCAAATCTGTCCTGAACCCGACCCAGCCTGTTGAAAATAAAAACAGCCTCATTGAAAAATCCAAAGGCGTATATCTCTCCCAGGTTTCCAGCCGCGACCATCATGCTTAACTCAGAATGACCAGTCCGGCCACTGACAGCTTCTTCAATAATCAGATCAATCGCACCATGACTGTCAAAGCGAATAATATCATCTCTGTTGCAGTACCAGGACGCCAGAACACTACCATCCTGAGCCACATCAACATCTTCAAAACCCCATCCATCAGGATGCTGAAGAGAATCGATCAACTCACCTGTTTCACCATTGTGAACATACATCTCACCGTTGTACACCATGTACAGAATTCCATCCCGGGAGCAGGACATGGCAAAAAGAAATTTTTCTTCTTTATCCGCGAATGACCACTGATTGATAAAGCAGCCGTTCCTGTCAAAAACCTGGATACGACTGGTTTCCCACTCTCCAACAAAGATATTGCCGCTATCGTCAACTGTAATGCACTTCGGTCTCTGGAAATAGCCGAAACCTGTTCCCGGTCCACCAAATTCCATAGTAACAAGTTCAGCCCCGGATTCATATGGAACAGTAACATCTTCAATCGCCCGCGAAACCCTTTTTCCGTCTGCGCCTGTCAGGTAAAAAACAAACGTTCCAATTCCAATTACCAGAAAAACACCGGTCATGATCAGAATAACAGCGGTTTTCCCTAATGTATTCCCCTGAGCGGGAACAACAGACGATGATCCTTGAAAACCTGCGAGATGAGCTGGAACCATCACCGAACTACCGCAGTACTTGCAAATTACTGATGTTGCGCCCTTGCGAATCTTTACCGAGGCTCCGCAAGACGGACAATCCAATTGAACAGCCATACACCCTCCATTTGTTTATGGATATAGTATAATCCGGAAAGCATAACCAAACCACAGGACGGGCGACTATAATAATCTTCGTATCTATCAGCCTGCTTATCACATTTCTGATGTGTTACAATTTGTTACCTGCCGGTAACACGCCGCACCCACCGCTTCTCTATTATGGAATCACCGGAATGGGCCGGTGTTAAAGGAGGCTGAAATGACAAAGATAATAATAGCGGCATCAGCACTGATTCTTGTAGCTGGGTGTGTGGAATCACCCGAATTGACCGATGCGGATTGGATCAACCAGCTTGTAGCCGGATCAAATGTCAGCGAGACATCAAACCTGAATGGAACCGGAGATGCGGGAGAGGACGGAAAGTCAGGAGAGGAAGTCTCCGTTCCCGAATTCTGGTACCGGGAACTGACAAGCGAACCGTACAGGGAAATCATTCTTGAAAACGACCCGGCAGCCGGAGTCTGTACCGTTACGGTTATTCACACTCTCTCCGCAAGGCTTATCATTGACACTGTCTGGGATGGAGTATTCGAACCGGGCTCAAAAACAATCAGCGATACCAGATACGCAAGATTAATTGTAGAGAAACACTCTGATGAAGTATCTCACGGCGGCTGGCGTATAATTTCCGCTACGCCTGCCGAGCATATGCTCACACCGGATGGCCAGGAAGTTTTTATATCTTCAATGAGTTTATACAAAGATGATGAGTTAATCTGGGAATGCACAGATCCGGGCAGTTTCTACCGGGTTGACTCTGAATTACCTCAACTCTCTGAAGGTGACTTCGTTCGTATGGAAGCCACAATTAACCATCTTAATCCCCAGTATGATCCACCGTTCTTCGTTGTTGCTCACGGTCCCCTTTCCGGCCACAGCAGACATCTCATGTATGACAACGGGCTCTACGGCGACGAAACAGCGGATGACGGCATCTTCAGCTACGAATGGTATGTGGAATACACAGGATTCCACCATCGCATCGCTGTTGATGTAATTGACGCTGACACCTTCGCCGACCAGACAGAAGAAGACTACGACTCGGGAGCCTGGGGAATCCACTTCCTGAAGTAGATCAACACCCACCCCATCTCCACCCTCCTCACCGAAGCCGGCGGCATCTGCCGCCGGCTTTCCACTTCAAAATAATACAATACCTCTGACTGGGGATTGCTATATTCCTCTCCCGGTATAATCAACTCTCAGCCCACACCATGAAATGTGTCCCACCTCAAAGGAGTATATGTATGACCTGGAACTCACCGGAGGAAATCGTCTCATTCTTGAAACGCAGCGAAATAAAAAACATGAATATGCTCTACTTCATGGAGAACAATCCAGTTCACAGTATTGAACAAACAGGAAACTCTGTTGTACTGCGGGGAGAAAGCGACCATCCATGGGTGTATATCAGCAGTCCCAATGAACAGGAATTGACCACTGTCATTAAAACCCTTACAAAAAATGATAGATTCTTCGCCGTGATTGAAGATTGGATGCTTCCCGCTCTTACTGCCGGCAATGCCCTTGTCTGGCAATTGTCTACAATGAAACTGGTATTACCGCAACATATCACATTTCCTCAAAAGCCGGAATCTCATATCACTCCGTTATCTGTCAGTGACGCTCAGTATTTGTATGAGCATTCGATGTATCAGGGAGTGACATCTTCTGACTATATCCGCAATCGCATTCAGAATGGTCTCAGCGCGGGAATCCATGATTCAGGAAAACTGGTTGCCTGGGCACTGACCCACGATGACTCAGCCATGGGATTTCTGCATGTACTTCCGGCTTACAGAAGAATGGGATACGCATACGAGCTGACAGTCTATCTGATCAACCAGTTACGAAAGCAGGGAAGAATTCCATTTGTACAGATTGAAGAAACAAATGTCAAATCGATGCGCCTGGCTGAGAAACTGGGCTTCCGGAAAGACCGGAGAGTACACTGGTTTGAAGTTCAGCATAATGAAAAGATTTAGTCACTTGCGAAACACCATAATTCTGCGATATTAATTGTGTAAAGCCATTCATGGAGGAATTAACTGCCTATGGAAAAAAACTGATTTATGTCAAAAAAACCTCTTGATTACGACCATATACTGAAAAAATCACTGTCAAAGCGCTTTCTCGATTACATGTTTTACACAAAGGATAAAACGGAAGTGGTTTACTTTGCCGGAAGGCTGATTCTTTTTGTCTTCCTGCTGATCTGGTCTGTAAAATTCCTGAGCTGCTCCATTGAGAGCAACTATGCCGGAAAATGCTTCATGCATCTTGTGAACCTGCCTTTCCATGAGGCCGGGCATGTGTTTTTCATTTTCACGGGAAGGGTTATGCACTCTCTTGGTGGAACCCTGGGACAGATTATCATGCCACTGATCTGTACTCTTGTGCTCCTGATAAAGACCCGTGACACCTTCGGAGCTTCAATTACTCTCTGGTGGACAGGCGAGAGCATTCTGGATATTGCTCCCTACATAGATGACGCAAGATCACTCAGCCTGCAGCTGCTTGGGGGAAACACCGGCGCATCAGCACCATACGGATTTCATGACTGGAACTTCATACTTACCGAACTGAATCTGCTCAGACACGATCATCTGATTGCGGGCATTGCTGAGACTTCGGGGAAGCTTATTATGGCAGTGTCCCTGATGTGGGGCGCTGTTATTCTCGTTAAGCAGTTCAGGAAATTGAAAAAAGTTTGAGAATCATCGTCGCTGCTCCGGCAGCGCTGATCAGTACAAAAAACGATCTGCCCTGATCCGGGAAAGACCAGAGCAGACCGCAGGGCTTCGCGGATAGAGTTTTTCACTCCACTATTTCCACTTTACCAACACCTGAGATATGCTTGTGTACTGTTGCAGGATTTCCGTGGCAGATAACTCTACCTGCTCCGGATATCTTTACAGTCACCTCTTCATTGGCATGCACGACTGTTTTTGCAGAACCTGAGAGTTTGATCTTTACTTTTTCCGCGATCAACTCGTCGGCAGATAGATTTCCGGCACCGGAAAATCTTACTTCCATGTCCCTGCATTTACCTGAAGCTGTTACTTTACTGGCACCACTGCCCTTAATAAATAACTCGGGCGAATCCAGATTAGTGACCGTGGCTTTTGTCGCACCATACAGTCTCAGGCTTCTGAGATCCTGCATTCCGATCTGAAGCCTGATACCAATTTTTGAGGAAACCGAATGGGCGAAGGAAACGGAAAGCTCTTCCTTTTCCACCACTGTCTTTACCAATTCAAGAAGGTTGTCATCAGTTGTAACTGTGAGCATCTGTGGCTGACCGCAGACTATATCAACCTTTATCGCCCCGGAAACCTTCACTTTCTTAAAAGGATCCACATCAACCACCTGACTCTTTTCCACGCCGCTTCCTTTTTTCCTGTTACTGAACAGGATTCCAAAGAAAGACAAAAACGGAATTGTGACAAGCAGAATAACCAGTACAATGCCTGCTGTAAGTAAAGTGCCTGTAAGAGCTACCCCCACAACAGGTAGAACAATGGCCATAACGAGAGCAACAACAGCAATGGCAAAAACAACTGCTCCCACAGCAATAATTACACGGAGAACGGGGTTCTCTATCTCATGATTGAAGAAAAAGAGAGTCATTATCTTCCGCCAGTTGTTCCACCTGTTGTTCCACCTGTTGTTCCGCCGGTTGATCCTGTGCGTCCACCGGAACCCGAAGAGGATCCGGTTCTGCCGGTATCACCGCTGTTGGTTCCCATACTGGTAACGCTGTTCCTCAGTGAGGCTATCTCGCCTTCAAGATCATTGATTTCGCTCCTCAGAGTGTCGATTGAAAGACTCTGAGTTTCTATAATTTGAGTCATTTCCTCCATAAGGGAATCTGATCTGGCTGAAAGGGTCTCAAAATCCTCATCAATGGTTTCCATAAGGCCTTCCATGTCAAAGTCAGGCATTTCCGGCAATTCAAAGGTTTCTGAACCGATCTGCTCTTGAAGAGCATCAATTCTCGCACCAAGTTCCTCATTGTTCTCCACAACATCCTGAATTTCACTGGAAATATCATCAACCTGTCCCTGTACCTGGGCAGCAACTTCACCGGTACCGGGCATTTCACATGCGCCAGATAGAAGTACAAATCCAATGCCAAGTAGAATAATTTTCTTCATTTTAATCTCCTTTTTTAGTTGTTATTTCGCTGAATACTTCAGCTGTATACGAAAGAATTTCGGTTTCTTTTTGCAGATAGGCTTCAGGCGGAAGCCCGGCCTTCAGGCAGGTATGTGCCAGAAATGTCTCTCTGTCCCATCCCTCTTCAAATGCCACCTGAGGTAGAAGGGTGCCCGCTCTGGAGCCTCTTCTTATGTAGAGCCCATGCGTTCCCGGTAAAACATCGTCAGCCTTGATTCTTTCCATGGGTGACAATACAGAAATTTCTATGCTCAGACCCTCCACCTCATCTGGAGAAACAGGAACAAATCTGGGATCGGATACAGCAGCTTCCCGGGCCATTGCTCTCACTGTCGCACCAAGTGAGCCTACACCGGCAAAGTGCCCGATGCAACCCCTGAGCCTGCCATCTGCCTTGAGTGTAACAAAGGCTCCTCCTGCTCTGCCGCAAACATCCTCATCGGGCAACTCCGGGAGAGCAGTACCGTCTGCTGCCGCCAGCACAGACATCCTGGCAAGATTCAACAGTATTTTCTTCTCATTATCAGTCATTTAATTACCATTCCAGAAAAATATCCTACAACCTCATCGGTTCCCGCTCCCGCGTCGGCAGATGTAGAATAATGAAGTTCAATCGCTCTTTCCGCATTTCTGAGCCCGGCAATATAAAGCAGTGTTCGAACAGCCGCTCTTCCACAGGCCTCAAGACTATCTGTAATTCTTTTCGGGTCAAGGGTCAGGAATGCGTTTATCACCAGTCTGTCAAGTTGTTCCGCCACTTTGAGAGGATAAAAATGAGAGAGATCGCTCGACGCAACAATGAAGGCATCAGGAGCAAATTGTTGTATGAGTCCGGCAACCTTCCGACAATCCGGATCAATACCAAGAACTATGGGAACAATCTCAGCCTCAGGCCACTTGATCTGTATGAATGGAACCATTACCTCAAGACTGTGTTCGTTGAAAACAACGGTTTCCATTCCAGAAGCCAGACCACTGACAACTTCCCTGTTCAAGGGACACATTCCCAGAGGAGTTTCCATGAAATCAGTATCAAACACGGTTTCACCCCTGAAGGGAAATCTGTGACTGGGAGCAATTATTACAACTGTGGATACACTGTCCGGCGCACTGGCAAACCCGTAGCCGGCTGTTTTACCCGAGTAGACATATCCTGCGTGAGGAACTACCATACCCATGGCATCTTTCATTGGTTCACAAGAGTTATCCAGAAACCGATTCACCATAACCTTAAGGGCAAGAGGATCCGCCGGATAGAATGATCCGGCAAAACCGGGCTTCAGTACATTACCCAAGCATGTCCTCCATACTGTACATTCCGGGAGTTTTACCTGCAATAAAATCAGCAGCGCGGATGGCTCCCAGGGCGAAAACTCTTCTGTCTGTGGCCAGATGACTGATGGTCAACCTCTCTCCTTCCCCGAGAAAATGAAGATGGTGTTCTCCTGTCACATCCCCACCCCGAACCGCATGTACTCCCACTGTACCGGTTTCTCTCTCTCCTGTATTGCCATGTCGCCCGTACACTTTATCTCCATCCCATATTTTCAGCAGAGAGAGAGCTGTACCGCTGGGGCTGTCTTTTTTTCTTCTGTGATGAAACTCAATCAACTCTCTGTCAAAACTGTCATCAAGCAAATCGGACGCGGTTTCCATAAGCTTACCCAGCACAAAAATTCCAACACTCATGTTGGATGAGTAAAAAACAGGACGGCTGGTTTTCCAGTTATTCAGGAGAATTCTTTCGCTCTCACCCAGACCTGTGGTTCCGGAAACAAGAGCGACATCTGTTCCCGCTATCAGTGTATTCAGACTGTTCCAGGCCGAAGGCAGGGAAAAGTCAATTACCACTTCTACAGAAGAACTCAGCGTAAGCTCATCACCTGCGTCAAATGTCTGAACCAGATCAAGTCTGCCGGGAGCCTCTTCGATAATAAGCCTGCCCATTCTTCCATCCGCCCCGAAAACGGCAACTTTTGTCATACAGGCTCCATTAGTTCAAGAACGCCCCTGAGAATATGTGAACTCTCCTCCATAAGAGGAACCAGAGGTTCTCTGGGCATGTCACAGGCTATAATTTCCATTAGCTGAAGTGCCTTTTTTACCGGAGACGGATTGCTCTCAATGAAAAGAACCTTGAAGAGAGGATAAAGAATCTCGTGCAGTTCTCTCGCCTCTGCCACTTCGCCGTTTAAACCCATCTGTATCATTCTGCTCACCATGGACGGCGCGACATTGGATGTAACGGAAACTACACCGGAACCGCCCATGAAAACCTGAGACAGGCACAGATGATCATCACCGCTCATGTATGCCATGGAAGACATGGCACGCAGCCGGGTAACCCGCTCAACACTGCCTGCGGCATCTTTCACCCCGATAATGTTCGGGTGTTCCCCAAGTCTGGCGATAGTTTCTATACTCATATTCGTACCGGTTCGCCCTGGAACATTATAGATAATAACCGGTTTCCGGCTGGCCTCGGCCACAGCGGTGTAGTGCGCAAGCTGGCCCTGGGCAGTAGGTTTGTTGTAATAGGGAGTGATTATCAGTACCGAGTCGACCCCTGTATTGCACACCGTTTCTGTAAAACTCACAGTAGAAGCAGTTGCATTGGTGCCTGTTCCCGCGATAACAGGAACTCTTCCGTTTGTTGAATCAAGGACAGTTTGGATAACCTCCAGCTTTTCCCGACCTGACAGGGTTGCCGGTTCACCGGTACACCCGCAGGCCAGCAAACCCTGAACCCCTGAAGAAATCTGGAACTCAACCAGTTTCCTCAGAGATTCATGGTCAACAAGCCCATCCTTGAAGGGTGTAACCAGCGCGGTTACGGTTCCCTTCAGAACCATCTGTTACTCCTTTAGCTTCTTGAGAAAGGGGGTAAGCAGATCCATCGGAATAGGGAATGCTATTGTGGAATTGTTCTCCACTGCTATGTCGGTAAGCGTCTGGAGATACCTGAGCTGAAGGGCTGATGAATGCTGATCAAGAATCTCCGCAGCCTTAGAGAGCTTCACAGATGCCTGAAGTTCAGCATCAGCACGGATAATCTTTGCCCTGCGATCTCGCTCTGCCTCTGCCTCCTTGGCCATCATTCTCTGCATGTCCTCTGGAAGATCAACATGCTTTACCTCAACCGTCGATACCTTGATACCCCATGGATCTGTCATTCTGTCAAGAATATCCTGAAGCTTGCCGTTTATCTCATCTCTGTTCGCGAGCAGTTCATCAAGAGTTGCCTCACCCAGAACACTTCTAAGTGTGGTCTGGGCGAGCTGATTGGTAGCATACATGTAATTTGTAACCTCAAGAATCGCCCTTTTAGGATCAATAACACGGTAGTATGTAACAGCGTTTACCTTCACACTTACATTGTCTCTTGTAATAACATCCTGAGGGGGAATGTCCATTGTGATTACACGGAGATCCACCTTTTTCATTGAGTCAATAACAGGAAACACTAGAATAAGCCCCGGTCCCTTGATTCCTATAACCTTACCAAGTCGGAAAACTACACCTCTCTGGTATTCCTTCAACACTCTCAGCGAACTGAGGATGACAATAAAAAGAATAATACCAACAGGTATACAAATACCGATAACTCCATGCATGCTAACTCCTTTCAAGCGGTTCGACTATCAGAATAAGATCATCCGGATCCACTCCTGTTACCTCTATTTCCAGGCCAACGGCAACATGTCCGGAAACGATCATCTTGCTCCACCATTGCTCTCCACGAAC
>JAUVJW010000098.1 GCA_030596465.1 Candidatus Fermentibacteraceae bacterium
CGCCTGTTGAGGTATTTCAACACCGGTAGCGGTACGGAAAACCATATCTACAATGGCATCTCTGTCATCCACCGCAATAGAACTGATCTCCAGCTCATAAGGCGCATACCTTGCTGTAATCATAGGAAGGGAAAGAGTCGCGGAAAGATATTCTTCTGTTTCCCAGTCTTCCGCCGCCCCAAGTTCAATAGTGTAGCCTGCGCCGTTCAAACGCCGCAATGTAACCTCGGGATCGCTGTCAAGATTATGCTTTATTGAAACCAGCATCACCTCCACCTGATCCAGAGCCTGCGTGGAAAACATCTCTGAAGCTACCGATCCCTCTCCTGCCTGTAGAGCATACATAAAATCATCAATAGTCAAACGAATCAGAGAATCAGACTCAGCAGCCTCACCATAAGCAATACCGGCGAGCAAAAATACCACCAGAACAAGAACCAACCGCCTCATATTACCCCTCTCCATGTATTCAATCCCCCAGTACAGATAATAGGTAGAGAAAGGGATTGGGGCAAGGGGGAAAGGCTAAAGCTCTTCTCCCCATATTATCAGAGTATTTTTCAACCCCTCGAAGGCAATTGAAAGACCTTCTTCCGCCACCCATTCGCGTCTTGAATGAAACAGTTCACCGCCTGTTGGCAAATTTGCGGTGGGTATCCCCATAAAACTCAAACGAGATCCATCAGTACCACCTCTTATCGCGCCTTCCCTGACTTCTATCCCGCATCGTCTCATTCCCATTAGAGCATAATCAACAAGCCTTCTGTCCTTTTTCAAAATTTCACCTGGATTACTGTACTGCTCCTTCATGGTCAACTCAATCTGTGAATCGGGGAATAGTGAAGCAAGGCAGTCTCTTATAGCTTCCATACGCCCTCGCCTTTTTATCATTCCCGTTGTAGTGAAATCGCGAAGAATTACTTTTACTTCCGCAGAACCAGTGGTTCCTTTTACAAACAGAGGGTAATCATATCCATCCCGTCCTGAACTGTTCTCCGGCATTTCTTCAGAACGCATGAGAGAGATCAATTCACCTGCAATCCTCACGGCATTGACCATGCTTCCCGCCGCGCTTCCAGGATGAACTTCCCTGCCTGTAATGTTCCAGTCAGCGGACCAGGCATTGAAAGTTTCTGATGAAACATCTGTGACCTCACCACCATCAACCGTGTAGGCGAAATCAGCCCCGAAGCGGTCAACATCAAAATTATCTACCCCTCGGCCTACCTCTTCGTCCGGGGTAAAGGCGATGACAACTTCCGGACGATGAATGTCAGGGTTCTCAATCAGCCACTTACAGGTCTCCATGATTATGGCAATACCAGACTTGTCATCCGAGCCAAGAAGGGTGGTACCGTCACTGGTAATAACTGTACCCCCCTTATAGCGAAGCATGTCCACACATTCCGCAGGATCAATTCTTACCCCATCCCGCAAATCAATGGGAAGACCGTTCCAGTTTTTGTGCAGTTGAGGTTTAACACCTTCACCGGGAGATTCAGGAGAAGTATCCACATGGGCAATAAGACCAATGGTTTCTCCTGAAACTCCACCTGGAACTCTCGCGTAAAGAACTCCTGTCCTGGACAAATACACACCTTCCATTCCAAACGCAGTAAGTTCTTTCTCCAGTACTCTCAGAAGATCGAATTGCCTGGAACTGCTTGGACTTGTGGAACTGTCTGGATCAGAAGCAGTTGAAATAACCGCATATCTTAAAAATCTCTCTGCGACAGAATTCATTTAAGCTCCTTTCAAGAGGCTTGGGAGTGTTAGTATAATTGGCTGACGAAGGATCAACAATTAAGGAGAGGTTTTCTGCATGAGTATGTTTCTCTCCGAGACTGATATTGCAAGATTTCTGGGACAAAGTATCCCGGAAACCAGAAAGGCAATTAAGTCCAGCAAACTTAAAAGTATCACCAGACAGGGCCATAGAGTATTCCCGAGGGAAGATGTACTTAACTGGCTGGCGGAGAATTTTACCTCACTTACATCGGAAAGACTTATGCGTGCAGACAACTCTTCCGCTGACAGTGCAGGCTTTGACCCGACTTCATGCGGTATTACCAGACTTCTTTCTGAAAGTGAAGTTTGTTTTCCTGAAAAAACATCTACAAGATCAAGTATTTTACGATTTATCTCCAACAGAGCTGTTGAGCTTGGTGCGGTTTACGATGCAGCCGAACTCAGGGAGCAACTTGAGCAAAGAGAAATGGTTGTATCCACTGCCCTGAAATGCGGAGCTGCACTGATTCATCCTCTTGATATAAGACAACTGTATGTGGAAAAAGAACTGCTTCTACTTATCATCCCCCCACATCCTCTTCCATTCGGGGAATCCAGAGGAAGACTCACATCACTGTTTTTCCTCCTTCTCTTCCCTGATCCGCACAGGCATGTCCATATTCTCGCAAGATTAAACAGATTGCTTAGAAGTAATGATTTCATTGAGACAATTCTCTGTGCAACATCACATGAGGAGGCCCTTGATATAGTGTATCGCCGTGAACTGGATATTATCAGTTCGGGTGGAAAGAGCTGAACAGGAGGAATTGTGAATTCGTTCAAAGACAGAGACATGATCTCCCTGCGAGACATGACCATTGATGATTTATGGACTATCGTCTCCAGAACCGGAGAGATAAAAACAGGTAAACACCGGGATTGCCTTAAAGACAAGACAATTGCCTCTCTTTTTTTCGAACCCTCCACACGAACAAGGCTTTCCTTTGAGTCCGCGGTGGTTAAAAGCGGAGGAAGTGTTTTTGGATTTGCTGACCCCGGTTCATCCTCTCAGAAAAAAGGAGAATCCTTTTCCGATTCCATCAGAACGGTCACCGGATATTGTGACGCCATGGTTATCCGGCATCCCGTAGAGGGTGCTGCAAGATTGGCCAGTGAAGTCGCTACCGTTCCTGTAATTAACGCGGGTGATGGAGCGAACCAGCACCCGACACAGACATTTCTTGATCTTTTTACCATATACGAGGAGTTCGGCCGGTTAAAAAATCTCAAGATTGGCATAATGGGTGACCTGAAATACGGAAGAACTGTCCACTCACTTACCCATGCTATGGCTCTGTTTGACGCTGAAATGATTTTTATTTCACCACCTTCTTTGAAAATGCCATCAACCATTCTCTCTGATCTCTCGGAGAAGGGAGTTTCTTTCCGTACTTTAATTGCACCGGAAGGTGCAGCAGACATGAATCTTGATATTCTGTATGTAACCAGAATTCAAAAAGAAAGATTTGGTGATCCTCAGGAATACAAGAATGTTGCACACGGCTACAGGATTGATAAGAGTACAATAGCAGCACTTGGGGAACAGGTTCGAATCATGCATCCTCTTCCCAGAGTAGATGAAATCGCCGAGGAAGTTGATGAAACCCCAAATGCCATTTATTTCACTCAGGCACACAACGGTGTTCCAACAAGGCAGGCTCTTCTGGGCCTTGTAACGGGAGGTATCAACTGATGGAAAGAGCATACAAGGTCTATGCTATTAACAACGGTACTGTTATCGATCACATTCCCACACCTCTGGCTCTAAAAGTAGTGGAAATCCTCGGCCTTGGCAGTGAAGGTGTATTCACTATCGGTGTGGGCTTTCAGTCAAAACGGCTTCCCGGAGGAAAAGACATTCTAAAAATAGAAAACAGAATCCTCCTCGAAAATGAAACTGACACCATTGCCCTGATTGCCCCGGACGCCACCATCAACATAATTAAAGACGGAAGAGTCAGCGAGAAAAGAATTATTTCCATTCCGAATAGAATCTTTGGAGTAATGCAATGCCCAAACCCCAATTGTGCCACTAACAAACTGGGAGCACACAGGCATTTCAGACTTGAAGATAAGGAGAAAATGACATATCGCTGTGAATATTGCGAAAGAGTCACCGAGATCATTCCGGCAAACTTGACAGCCCCGGAATAGAAAGCAGTAAATTCATAACTCCCGGCACCTGGAAATCAGATACCGGGAGTTTTTTCTGATACTCGTTACCTTACAACCACTATCCTCTGCGCGGCAGTTCCCTGCGCGGACTGCATAACAACAGCGTAGGAACCAGCGGGGAGACCTGTTACCATTCCGGTGTACTGCCCGGCGGCCAGTTCTCCTTCCATAATAACTGAAACTGCTCTTCCGGTAACATCGTAAACAGCTATGCTCACAAAACCGGGCTGCTCAACATTGTAACCTATGGAGAATGCGCCGGAAACAGGGTTGCCTGAGGTCAGCCATACCTTTCTTCCATCAAGCGGGGCACCACCTTCATCTTCTATGCTCACCGGATTCCAGAGAACTGTAATATCCTTCAATGAGGGTGTTATATTAAGGTTAGTGGTGTATAGTTCAGCCTGGTACTGAAGATACTGTCCTCCCGGGGCAACAACAGACCCAAGAGAGCCAGCGGAGGTAAGCCAGGCACTCCATGATCCCATATTTCCGGAATCGTACGAGGTCTTCAGTCTTATGCGAATACCTGTTCCGGAAGGGGTTGTCGCTGACCAGTAGAGATATTCCCATGCAGCGAAATCGGGATCAGGAGGTTCAATGTCAAGAATTGAGCTTGTTACTGCACTAGGTGTTGTGAAACCACTGATTCTCCACCAGCTGATCTCGTCTCCATAATAAGCACATCCGAGAACATCGGTAATATTATCACCATCCATATCTCCAACCGAAACACCCATCGCGCCGTTAAAGTAAGAGGAGACCGAGAATGTTTCCCAAGGCTCTCCCAGATACTCTCTGTTCTTGCACCACACGATTTGATCTTCTCCATAACTTGCTGCCATAACCTCGGGATATCCGTCGCCATCCATGTCACTGGCAACAATGTCATATATGTTCTGTGCACCTGCTCCTGTCATGTCATGAGAGATCCAGGAACTCTGCGTATCAAGGAAATCATACCAGTGTAAATTCCCGTCACCAGCAGAAGAAGCAACGGCAAAGTCTTCAGAACCATCATTGTTGTAATCTGCGGTAGCGACCGATATTGGACTATTGTATGCTGTTTCAATGATGTATTTATCCCATGAATAACCATATGGCGGTTGGGAAATATAAGCTGAAATATCATCATGACTATTACTGGCAGCCACCACATCGGGATGACCATCGCCGTTGAAATCACCCACATCACAAGCATATGCACCCATCAGAGCACCATCAATATAGCCCTGATTCCATGATGAGGGAGTTCCATTATTGCGCCACCAGCAAACATCACCGGACATACTTGATACTCCGACGATATCAATAAGCCCGTCTTCATTGATATCCGCAGCTCTGATCTGCCTGGCATCAAAATTAGTGGCGATATCCGTCCCTAAAGTCCAGCCCGCCGGGAAGTACCGGAAAAGAACTATCCTGTTTTCTGAGTCGCTGGAAGCTACTATATCGCGGAATCCATTGTCGTCAAAGTCAGCTACCGCAATAAACCTTGGTGATCCTACATTCCCGATAACATGTTTTACCCATGAAGTACCCTGTCCGTTGAGATTTTCACTCCAGAATATCTCTCCTGAAGTATACGCACAAGACGCAGCATCTAAATCGCCATCCGCATCCATGTCCAGAGCAATCACATAGACCGGCCCGTCGGCTGTTCCTATCTGATTCTCATCTCGATTAACAATCAGCTTCAACTGCCCCGGTGTTGTGTCCCAATCCATATCACCGGATATGTAGAATCTATCCTGCCAGTCAGTAACTGGTCCGAAAACACCAGGCCCACCGACCCAGTCAGTTTGTGTTTCACTCTCTGCAAAAACAGAAAAACAAACACCGAAAGTCAACAACAGCAATAAATACCTCATGTAAAACCTCCATACTATAATTATGCGTGCATTTATATTCTGAAGTATGTTATCCAAATCACCATAAGTCAATACCCATTCTGGGTTTATATCTGTCCCGGAGACTTTACCTTTAAGTAACGATCCCGTTCACTAAACACACAACCGCAATACGGTTGGCGATACATACCAAAACTACGGGAAAGTTCAATGGATCTTTTGTAACTGCTCCTGAAATCCATGTATGCAAACAGGATATCGTATTGCGCCGCCGCGATTTTCCCTGCCTCTTTTAATAACTTATGGTTCTGATACGGACTTACGGACAGAGTTGATGTGAACAATTCGATACCCATTTCCGATGCCAGTTCAGCAGTTTTTTTCATTCTGTCAGAAAAACACGAGAAACACCTGTTATCGCCGTTCAGCAACATTTTTATGTTGTCTTCCAGCGGATATTCCTCATGATAAATTACCGGCAATTTCACTGAAGGAGCCCATTCCTTTAAAGCATCGAGTCTTCGTTTGAATTCCTTCCAGGGATGGATTGACGGATTGTAAAAACAACCGGTTACTTCATAACCATCAGCCCTCAAATTCTCAAGAACAGCAGTTGCACAGGGCGCACAGCAGATGTGAAGCAGGATTTTTTCTTTCACAACGGAAGCTCTTCCTGACCGGCTCTGGTAAAGCCGAGATGCCTGTACGCGTGAGCAGTGGCAACTCGTCCCCTGCTGGTACGGTTAAGAAAACCTCTTGCGAGAAGAAATGGTTCAACCACATCAATAAGAGTATCTCTTTCCTCGTTCAGCGTGGCCGCAATGGCCGATACTCCAACGGGACCACCGCCATACTGCCTGATAATTACTTTCAGGTAATTCCTGTCCAGCCTGTCAAGCCCGGCTTCATCAACTCCATTTATATCCATGGCCTCTATGGCGGTTATCTCGTCTATGGCCTCTCGTCTCATTACCTGAGCATAATCTCTGGTTCTTTTAAGAAGTCTGTTGGCTATCCTGGGAGTACCTCGTGAGCGAAATGCTATGGATTCCGAACCTTCGCCGGTAATTACCGTTGAAAGTATCCCTGCGGAACGGGTGATAATGGTACGCAGATCTTTCACATCGTAAAACTCAAGATGAAGAGAAAAGCCGAACCTGTCCCGGAGAGGACCTGTTATGAGACCGGCACGGGTAGTTGCCCCCACAATGGTAAAGTGATTCA
>JAUVJW010000091.1 GCA_030596465.1 Candidatus Fermentibacteraceae bacterium
CATAATTCCCGCTGACTGCTGCGCAGGCTTAGTTTTCAACTCGCCGGAGGCATTCAGATACGGCAGAAGTGTCAGATGAACAAAAACCGCGTTCTCCGGTCCAAGCTCCACTCTGAGTTGCCTGAGAGCTTCAAGGAAAGGACTGGACTCAATATCGCCGGCGGTCCCGCCTATTTCTGTAATAACAATGTCAGCGCCGGTATCAGCGCACAACAAAATGGCTTTCTTGATTTCATCTGTAATATGGGGAACAACCTGAACGGTTCCTCCCAGATATCCCCCCCGCCGCTCTCTCCGTATTACTGTGGAGTAAATGCGACCTGTGGTGTAATTACTCTGTTTTGTACACGTGACCCCCGCAAAGCGCTCATAATGTCCAAGATCAAGATCTGCCTCAGCTCCATCGTCTGTCACATACACCTCGCCATGCTGGTAAGGTGACATTGTTCCGGGATCAACATTCAGATAAGGATCAAGTTTCTGCAGGAATACCTTGTAGCCCCTCTGCTTGAGAAGAAGAGCCACCGAAGCAGCTGTTATTCCCTTTCCAAGGGAAGAAACCACTCCCCCGGTAATAAACAGATGTTTTACCGACTTATTCATCGCAATTCCCTCCGTGAATATTTGCAGAAAAAACAAAAGAAGAATATACGAAAATATCAATTGTCTGATTTATGCTTCAGCAATCTCCGGAATGGAAAGAAAAGCATTAACAAGCTGAGGATCGAATTGTGTTGAACTGTTGAGTCTGATCTCTTCTCTGGCATTTTCGGGAAGGATTGCCGGGCGATAAGGTCGTTCGGTAATCATTGCGCTGAACGCATCACAGATCGCGAGAATTCTTCCCATCAGTGGAATACTATCCCCCTTGAGACCATCGGGATAACCCGAACCGTCAAATCTTTCATGATGATGCCTTGCCCCGTCTATCACAGCAGCCAGTGAGGGAAGCGAGCCAAGTATCTCCGCAGCCTTTGCCGGATGGTTTTTCATAACATCAAATTCACTGGCGGTAAGAAGCTCCTTTTTCATAAGAATGCTCTCTGGTACACCAATCTTGCCGATGTCATGAAGCTTACCGGCAATTCTGGCGGTCTGAATATTCTTCTCATCCAATCCTATTCTACGGGAAAGAAGAACTGCAAAATCGGCGACCTGCTCAGAGTGATGCAGTGTATATCCATCTCTGGCTCCGATAGCTGCGGCAAATCCGTCAATAGCAGCCATGAACAACTGCTGATTCAGTTCGATCTCTTTGATGTAACTGTTAACCAGATTACTGTATGAATCAGATACAGCAAAGGAGGAAAGTACAGCCTCAATGAGCTGCCTTTTCTTAAATGGTTTGTGTATTACATGCTGAACACCCCTGGAAAGAGCGAAACGCACATCATCCGGAGAAATGTATCCTGACACAAGTATGAAGGGAGCCAGAATGTGTTCCCGCCGACACCAGCTGAGAAGATCAATTCCTGTTTCTCCCCCCGGCATAGCAATGTCACTGAGTATTACATCAATATTGAAGCCCTTCAAACAGTAACGCGCTCGGGCTACCGATTCGGCACAAACTACATTCACTTCCAGTTCAGAAAGATATGCTTTAATAACTTTTCTGACAGCCTCTTCGTCATCCACCACCAGAATAGTTTTCCCTTTGAGTCTTCTTTTCTCAACAGCATTTATCATTGTAATCCCTTCTTCACTACATAATATAGAAGAATCCGGACAGGAAAAACCCTCATGGCAAATCTCTATACCTCTTCACCTTTTCGCGATTTCTTCTCCAGTAAAATTCCTCCCGCAACGAGCAGTAATCCAATCACTGTGGAGGGAGCGATCTTCTCGCCTACAACAACCGCGATTGGCACCAGGGCAAGAAATGGAGTCAGGAAGATCATTCCACTTACCACGGCCGTGGATGATGTCCATCTCAGCGCGGTGTTCCACATAATATAGGTAAGCCCCATCTCGAAAACCCCTATATAAAGTACCCATGGCAAGATACCCGGATGAAGAGAAAACTCCTGCCCGGTTACAATGCCGTATACAAACAGATAAGTGGATCCAGAGACAAACCCGGCGGAAAGCACGGCAATTGTTTCGCCTTTATTTCGGGTATTCAACAACCAGTAAACAGCCCAGATCAAAGTACTCGCGAATGCAAGAAGCAGTGGCACAGTTGATATTTCAAATGTGCTGCGCCCCGCAAGGGCAAGGAGCAACACTCCGGAAAAGCTTAGAAGAATTCCCCCAAGACCTTTCATATTCAACCTCTGGCCCAGAAGGGGAACCGAAAGAAGCACAAGCATCACCGGCCACAGGTAATTAACAACCATTGCAATCTGGGCCGGAAGTCCATGGTAAGCACTGAGAAGAACAAGATAGTAAAGAAAAGGGTTCAGAAAACCGAGGTAGAGACCGGACAGCATATCAGCTTTGTTGACCCGGATTCTTCCCACTGCCAGCGCAATACCAAATACCACTGTGGAAATAACCGATCCGGAAAATACAACCAGCCACGGAGATCCAAAAAGCAGGGCTTTCTTGAAAGCCGTTGCCGCGCCAGACCAGCACAGAACCGAAATAAGTGCCAGCAGAATTGCTGATTTATCTGATTTTCTGAGAATCATGTTATTCTCCGCGAATTGGCCGCAACATACCGGGATTCGTACACAGCTGCCAGCGTTCCGGGCAGTAACACAAAACTGACTTGAAAAACTGGTAAATACAAAATTTACCTGAAATCACCTATTTCGTTGATAAATAAGAGGATGTGTCAATATGTGGGCTTTTGGAGGCCGTCTTATACTATATGTTGTGGTTTGCCCGTTGCGCCACCATAGGCAGTGTGTTATTATCGGTCCGTGAGAGGTGATTTATACAGGGGTCTATTTTCATGGAATGTTAGGGGTGTTACTGTCTTATGGACTGGCTGGTCAGAAAACGTAGCGGTAAAGTTGTTTCGTACAGAAAATCCAGAATTGAAAATGCCATAGATCGAGCTCTAAAGGCATCCAGCACCGAAGGTTCCAGCAGAGAGATGGCAGACCAGGTTGAAGCGAGTTTATACATGAGCTTCTTCAAGGTTGGTTCTATTCCCACAATTGAGCAGATACAGGATTTTATTGAAGAAACACTGATGCTCAGAAAGCTAACTGCTGCCGCCAGAAGTTTTATCCTTTACAGGGAAAAACGAAGTGAAGCCCGGGATGTCTCAGCCATATTCAAGGGAATGGACTCTCTCGTAAGTGACTACATAGGCAGACAGGACTGGCGTGTAAACGAAAACTCCAATATGAACTACAGCCTTCAGGGGTTGAACTTCTATCTGTCCAGTTCTATAACGGCCAGATACTGGCTCTCAAAGATTTATACACCTCAGATAAAGGAATTCCAGGACAGCGGCGACATGCATATACACGATCTTGGCATCCTGGGTCCTTACTGTGTCGGATGGGATCTGACGGAATTGCTCCAGGGAGGTTTTCTTGGTGCCCGGGGAAAGATAGAATCAAAACCGGCCTCCCACCTCAGAACTGCTCTCGGGCAGATTGTCAACTTCTTCTACACTCTTCAGGGAGAAGCCGCCGGTGCGCAGGCATTCAGCAACTTTGATACCCTGCTGGCTCCGTTTATCAGATATGATGACCTCTCCTGTGAACAAGTAACTCAGTGCCTGCAGGAGTTTCTTTTCAATATCAATGTTCCTACCCGTGTAGGCTTTCAGACTCCATTCACTAACATTACCATGGATCTCCGGGTTCCCTCAACCCACAAAGACCTTCATGTGATAATAGGTGGTGTGGAGAAGCCGGAAACTTACGGTGATTTCCAGGATGAGATGAATACTCTTAACCGAGCTTTCAGCGAGTTGATGATGGAAGGTGATGCCAAGGGAAGAGTATTCACATTCCCTATTCCCACATACAACATAACCTCGGACTTCAACTGGGAGGATGATGACCTTCAACCCCTGTGGGAAATGACAGGAAAGTACGGTATCCCCTACTTCAGCAACTTTGTCAACTCCGACATGAGCCCGGAAGACTCCAGATCAATGTGCTGCAGGCTTCGTCTGGATAACCGTGAATTGAAAGCCAGAGGTGGCGGTCTCTTCGGATCCAATCCTCTTACAGGTTCCATAGGCGTGGTCACTGTAAATATCCCCCGGATTGCCCTTGTCACAGGTGGCGATAGAGACGCGTTCTTCCAGAGGCTCGGATCAGTAATGGAGTCTGCCAGAGAATCCCTTGAACTGAAAAGAAAATTCGTCGAAGAGCTGACAGAGAGAGGCCTTTACCCCTACACCCGCCATTACCTGAGACATGTTAAAGAAGAGGCAGGTGCTTTCTGGTCAAACCATTTCAGTACAATCGGCCTTATTGGAATGAACGAGGGTGCCCTGAACTTTATGGGCAAAGGAATTATCACGCCTGAGGGCAGGGAATGGTCTCTTGAAGTACTGGACTTTATGCGGGAAAAACTCACTGAATTTCAGGTTGAAACCAATCACCTGTACAACCTTGAGGCATCCCCCGCAGAAGGTGCCAGCTACCGTCTGGCAAATAAAGACAGCAAAGAGTTCTCCGAAGCAGCACACCAGGGATTGTCAAACCCTTACTACACCAACTCGGTGCATCTTCCGGTAAACACTCACCTGGACATCTATAATCTCCTGAAACACCAGGACGAACTTCAGACCAGATTCACCGGCGGTACTGTGGTTCATCTTTTCATAGGAGAAGCTATCACAGACTGGCGAATGGTCAGAACACTCGCGAAGAAAATAGTTACAAATTTCAAGCTTCCGTATTTCAGCTTCACTCCTACATTCAGCATCTGCCCGGTTCACGGATACATATCGGGAGAACACTTCATCTGCCCCTACCCGCACACCGACGAGGAAATCAGTAAATACGGAGAAATAACAGAAGCGGCTTTAACGCTTCCCAGTGACAGTTACAGAGATATTGAAGAAACACACGGTGAGACTGTACCCTCACTATTCCTGAATATTGAAAAGGTGGATATCAAATGAGCACAGCAACAAAAACGGTAAAAGCAGTTAAAGCAGAGGTTTACTCAAGGGTAGTCGGTTACTACCGCCCTGTTCAGGACTGGAACAGAGGTAAACAGGAAGAGTTTTCAGAGAGAGAGTATATCAACTTGAAAGTAGATAAGGACTAGAACTTGATTCGCTCACTGCAGGGCACAAGCCTGATAGAATACCCCGGCAGAATATCCTCAGTACTTTTTACTGCCGGGTGTAATCTGGCATGTCCCTACTGCCACAACCCGGAACTTGTCAATGTTGATCTTCTTGATGGCGAATTCAATCTCAGCCATGACGCAGTAATCCGGGAACTGAATGAAAGAGCCGGTTTTATTGACGCGGTGGTTCTTACCGGCGGTGAACCTCTTCTGTACGAAAGCAACATTGATCTTCTCCGGCGAATTAGGGAAGAAACACCTCTGGCAATAAAGCTGGACACCAACGGTACATATCCGGACAGGTTGAAAAGAGCCCTTCCCTTTGTAGATTTTGTCGCCATGGATCTTAAAGCCAGTCCTGAGAAATACATTTACGCCACAGGAGGCAGAGCGAGATTTACCCATGTAAGGGAAAGTGCCATTCTGCTCATCAATCAGGAAGATATCGAATACGAATTCCGCTCAACAATGGTTCCCGGAATTATCAATGCGGAAGACGTTCTGCATCTCCTTGATGAATTCGCCCCGGCTAAAATCAAAAGGTATGCTCTTCAGATCTTCCGGTCAGAGAAAACTCTCTCTTCAGAACTCAAAGGTATGCCGTCATACCCCCAGGGATACATTGAGGCTCTCGCGGAAAAAATGGTTGACCGGGTTGAGGATATTCAACTCCGGGTCTGAATCTCTATCTTTATTGATCCGGAAGAATCAGTGTCTTTTAGTGAACTTACCATTCCCCTTATTGTGTTTTCTATCATCCTGGCCGGAAAACCGATCAGGGGAATTTTCTCTCCATTGCACAGAAGAGAAACTCCACCGGGCAGACAGCCGGCACATACGGCACACTTTCCTCCCGAAAGGCCGGACTGAATCTCGGCAACCATGGCCGCGGCGACTGCCATAACTTTTGCGGAAAAGGTTCCAAGTTCAAGGGCAGAATGATGATCCCCCACAACGGACAGCCTGTCTGTTCTCTCTGTTCGTATTTCACTCAGCGGGGAAGTTCCGGCAATACCTGAGCAGGCAATGATAAACTTATCGGGAAAAACAGTGGACCACTCCTCAATCAGAAAAGCCTTTGTCTCTGAATCGTCCACAGCCTCAACAAGAACATCGCAGTCATGAAAAATCTTGCATGCATTATCAGGAGTGAGTCGCGTGCCGTGTGTTTCAATTTCAATAGCGCTGTTTATTCTTAAAAGGTTGTCTGCCAAGGCTTCAACCTTGAGCATGTCCACCTGATCCGAAAAGAAAAACTGCCGGTTCAGATTTTGAATTTCGACCTTGTCAAAGTCAACAACAACAAGAGACACTGCCCCTGCCCGAGCCAGCAGCATAGCCACATTTGAACCAATCCCCCCGACACCGGCAATGCCAATTCTGACATTGGCAAAAGTATCGGTTAGACCTTCTGTACAATCACTGAACATATTTACATCCATCTTTGAATATAGTCCGCCATTTGAAATACAGCCATATCGATACTCTTCCCGGCTTTGCATAAGACTTTCTGCGTCAGAATATTGACGCTGCTTCAACTAATTTATTTCGTTATTCAAATAAAGCATAACGATTGCCTCAAAGCATTGCAACCATTGCGCTTTGCCGTTTTTCTACTTAGAATATGCCTCTGATTATGTACGATACTATTTACTCTAATTAACTCAAACCTGGGAGGATATATACATGTCCTGCAACTACTCCACCCGGGAGCTCCTGGAGGCACAGAATGTCGTGGCCACCTTTAAGTATGAGCCCAAACCGGCTGTAAAAGGATACACCGGTGAAGCGCTCAGGGTGGACCTTTCAAACTACTCCTTCAAGATCATCCCGATATCGGAAGAAATTAAACTGAAATTTACCGGCGGAAAGGGTTTTGACCTCTGGCTCCTCTGGAATGAAGTCAACGGTGACACAAAATGGGACAGCCCTGAAAACGGTCTCTGCATTGCATGCGGCCCCCTTGGC
>JAUVJW010000117.1 GCA_030596465.1 Candidatus Fermentibacteraceae bacterium
AAATTACCACCGGTTATTATCAGGATGCCTATATCGCGGCCGGAGCCGTATACGCAAACAGTGCCTGGTCTTCGGTCTGGGAAAAAAGCATTGCGTTGAACGAACATCCTACAGAGTGGCTGGGTGCCGCTGATCTTGAGTTGAAGGGATTTGTCAAGCCGGTTGTTTCTGTTGCCTTCTACGGTGTTGCCGGACCCTACATTGAGGTCGTTCCGTACCTGACTTTTGACGGTCAGACTGAAAACAATGAGTACTTCTGGCAGCTCTTAGGCGGAATAGAAGGTGTCCTGGGCTTTGATGTATCAATACTTGGATATTCAATAGCGGACTACTTTACCACACTGCCCGTCTGGGAAACCGTTATTGATGAGGGCAGCGGCAGCTGGAACTAAACGGAAAGTCTCCAGTTACGGCAGATCCGGTTCTTCAATAGCGAAGATATCCATGTTCCATGTACCGGATGCCCTGTCTGAGCTGAAGGCGATCCAGTTATTCCGGGGGTTCCAGGCAGGATACTGATCCATTGCGGGATCGTTGGTTAATTGAACAAGAGAGTCATTGTTAACATCAGTGAGATAAATTTCATAATTACCGGTTCTGTCAGACGAGAAAGCGATCCATTCATCATTTGGACCCCAGGTTGGGTGAATGTCATGACCCGAACTCTGTGCAAGAACCCTCTGTTCTGAACCATCGGGGCGGGCAATCATGATATCCCAGTCATCGGAGGAGGTGGCTCTGTGCTGGAATAGAACCCAGGTGCCGCTTTCAGGGTTGTATGATGGTCGAAGAATGTCGCCTTCGGGGAAACCGGTCTGAAGAACAGGTGTTTCCAGAGTATCTGGAGTATAAGTGTGATGGATTTGATAGAGACGCCAGTCTCCTGTGGCTTTGGAACAGTAAAGAATGCTGTCGCCGTTGATGTTGTATGTGGGAAAGGCATTTAGCAGACTGTCCTGGATGTGTACCGTAACATATGTGTCATTACCGGCAATTGATCTTATCTGGCTTCGCATACTGTCTGCGTTGAGAGCTGTATATACAATTCTGCCGTTTTCAGCGTTCCAGGCGCCAAGAGGTCCCATAAACTCATCCATACTTGTAAAAGTGCGCTCCGCCGGGGAACTCAACCCATCTGTTCCAAAAAGCCTTGTGGCTCCTGTAGAATAAGCAGAGAAGAAGAGTACATCTCCATAGGGGGACCAGGACAGTGCTGTGTCCGCATAAACACCTGCCAACCAGAGAAAGCTTCCATCAGGCCAGATGTATTCATCTTCCGGATCGTTACAGGAAGTAAAGAGAAAAGCCGAAAGAAGTATGGCAGCAATAGTCAATTTCTTCATAGTTATTTGCATCCTAGCTGTTAAGCGGTGTTATATCTGCCCCCAGGGCGTTTAGTCGCTGAACTATATTCTCATAGCCTCGCTCTATTTGATGTACATTACGAATAATGCTCTCTCCGCTGGCGCACAGTGCTGCTGTAAGGAGGGCCATACCTGCCCTTATATCCGGGCGTGATACTTCTGTTCCAACCAGTTTGGATGGACCTGACACCACAACACGGTGAGGATCGCAGAGGATAAGAGCTGCGCCCATTGCTGCCAGCTTGTCTACAAAAAACATTCTTGACTCAAACATCTTTTCGAAGATCAGGCTTGTTCCTTTTGCCTGTGTTGCAACTACCACTGCTGTACTGGTAAGGTCAGGCGAAAACCCCGGCCAGGGCGAATCGTAGATTGTTGGAATGTCGCCACTCCTGTCTGGTCTGACAACGAGATCCTGATTGGGGGGGATTATGAGTGTGTTATTCTCATGAAATACCTCCAGGCCAAGTCTGCCCAAACCAATCATTGTGGGTCTTACAATATTCCGTGGTACGCCTGGAATTTCAACTCTGCCGTGACAGCAGGCCGCCAGGCCTATGAAGCTGCCTATCTCTATGTGGTCAGGGCAGATCGTGTGGGTTGTGCCCTTAAGCAGTTTTCCCCTGCCGTGAACAGTAATTCTGTTAGTGCCTTCTCCTTGAATATCAGCACCCATACTGCGGAGAAGAACGGCAAGATCCTGTACATTGGGTTCACAGGCTGCATTGTAGATAACGGAGGTTCCTTTTGCTACCGAAGCGGCCATAACAGCGTTTTCTGTCGCGGTTACACTGGGTTCATCAAGATGGATCTCTGTACCCTGCAGGCCATGCGGCGCATCCATTCTTATCAATCTGTCCTTGAAGGAAATCTTTGCGCCCAGCTTTTCGAGAACAAGGAAATGAGTATCGAGTCGTCTTCGGCCTATGACATCACCGCCTGGAGGTGGAAGCTCTATGAATCCGGTTCTTGCTACCATTGGTCCGGCCAGCAGTATTGATGCCCGGATTGTTCGGGAAAGTTCTTCACTTAGATTTTCAGGATTGATTCTGGAAGCAGTAATTGTGACAGTATGAGGATCAGAGTCTTTAACCACATCCGCTCCAAGATCGCGGAGAAGGTTGATCATAGCTATAACATCGCGGATACCGGGACATCGGTGCAGTGTAACAGGCTGGTCTGACAGAAGAGTAGCCGCAAGAATTGGTAATGCCGCGTTTTTGCTGCCTGAGGGTACAAGAATACCGCTGAGCGTATTACCGCCTTTTACAAGCCAGCTGGAACTGGATATCATTTTTTTGCTCCTGTTTTACTAAGAATTGTGTGATAAAGATCAGGATGTTCATCAGAAAGCCATTTTTGTTTCAGCAGCCACCTGATGTAAGCGGGGTCATTCGCAACAGTATCTTCAACAAGATTACCTCTGTATTTACCAAAAGCAAAAATTTTAACCTCAAGCGGAGAAACAATGAAATCTACAAGCGACTTCCAGCTGTTCCGCAGATCAAGACAGGTTTCCTGTTTGAGTGAGAAGTGTAGAAGAGACTGTACCAGCTCTGTATCAAAAAGAGCCCGGTGAGCCTCTCCCTGGATGTTCTCATCAAGTTCAAACCGGTATCTGAGAGCTTGAAGAGCATGAGATGGTATTTCCTGCCAGATATGTCTTGAAAGCCGGAGAGTATCTATATGCGTACTTTTGTCAAAGCGGTTGAACAGTGCGGGGTACTGCCTTTTAAGAATAGTGTAGTCATAAGGCAGGTTATGGGCGGAGATGTAATCAGCACATTCTGTGAGTTTTCTAATCTGTTCTGTGAAGTCTTCCGCAGGAGGAGAACCGCTGACCATTTTGTTGCTTATCTGATTTACAGCAGAAGCCTCGGGTGGAATGGGAACAGATGGCTTGATAAGTGTTTCAAAAACCTGTTTTTCGCCGGTAAAGGTAAACCCTTTATAGTCTGCCAGAAGAAAGGCAACTTCACATACCTCGGCTGTGGCAGGGTCAGACCCGGTGGTTTCAGTGTCAAGGAATAATATACGCACATCACCTGTGGCAATGCTGCTGAAAAGGTCAAAAGAGTTACTCATAGTTTCAATTCTAATGGAACTGTAACCTTGTAGTCAAAGTGTTCTTTTTTGACATGAGCATGATGGATTGATTAAACTATGGCAGGTAGGAATTTAACTTGAATTGAAGGGAGAAGGAATGAAAAGCTTTTTACTTCCAGTGCTACTCGCCGCTCTGGTGCTTATGGCCTGTGGCAGCGAAGATTCTACTGAAGAGGCAAGCCCATTATCTGTGATTCCGGAAAGAGCTATGATCTCAATTGTTCTCACCGATCCCGCAGAAATGGTAAGAAATATTGATGGTTACATAGAAGATGGTGCTCCCGTTCTGGGAGAGAATCTTCTGGAGAATCTTATTTGTGAACAACTGGCAGTATCCTGCATGGACTCCATGCCCTCCAGGTATGGTTTTGATCCGTCGGGAGAAGTTGTTTTCTGGATGGAGAGTACCATGCCCCAAAGTATGGGAATGGCTGTTTCCGCCCCTGATTTCCAGCTCTTTCTTTCTCTGTTGGAAGAGATGGGAGCTGAACTTGTCGATGAAGAACCAATTCTGGGTGAAACCGTTTATTCCATTAACACCGGAGAAGACAGCAAGTACCTGGCTGGTGTCCGGGGCGTGGTTCTTGTAGCATCATCCGGCGCAAAACTTGAAGCACTGATGCAGGGTCTTGCTCCTGTAACATCGGATGAAGTCGCAACTGCCAGTCTTGCGATAAAAATCAACCTTTCCATGATCGGCCCGATGGCGGTGGCGCAGATGCCAATGGCAAGAATGATGATGATGCAGGGCATGGCCGCCGATACGACAATGCCCTCTTTTGTACCTGCCGTTATGGAGGTTTACCTGGATGGAATAGAACTGTTCCTGACACAGGCTGATATGATGGAATTTACTCTTGTCACGGAATCTGAGAATTTCGTGTTAAGAAAAAAGGTTTCCTTTATCGACGGATCTTCTATCGGAGAAATGCTTGTTTCCTCCCCCGAAACGGATATGGTTCAGTATCTGACGCAGGGTGATGTTGCCACTGTCCGTTTCCAGATGCCTTCAGAAATAGCATTTTATATTACCCGTGCCTTTACCGAGGTGTTTACCGGCGAGATCAGCGATGAGGTTCTGCGTTTCTGGTCATCCATGGTATCCAATGGCGCGGTATCCATTTACAGCGATGACTTTATGCATATGGTGGCAGCCTATGAAGTTTCCGGCGATGCTACCACTGAAGAGATTGCTGTGCAGTACTCCGATTATCTCGGAACGATAATGCCCTTCCTGGAACAGAATGACGATCTGGCAAATACTTTCAGCATTCAGGATAATGGAATCGTGCGGATTGACGGGGTTGATTTCTACTCCATGTCCATGAGCATTCAGCCGGACACAACTCTGGCAATGAATTTCGATTACTGGTTAACAGTTCATGACGGTGCGCTTCTTCTTGAAACTTCTCCACAGCCGGAAATTCTTCTCAGTATTGTTTCAGGCGATTACATACCGGCGGAACTGGAGGAATCAGGAAATCTTGCCGGAGAAATGAGTCTGGTCGGTTACATCAACCTGATTATGGCCATCAGTCCTCAGGGTATGGATATCCCTGAGATAGGTTCTGATGTGATATTCAACTGGGATGGTGATTACGCTGAAGGTGAAATTTACGGAGAAATGTCTATGGATGGAAGCGATGCGGTGGCGGCGGGATTCGCATATTACGAATTGATTTCTGCCATGGAAGAATAATTGCCGATCATATAAGAGGGTAAGGGCACTGCCAGAAGTGGTGCCCTTTTACTCAAAGGCTCCGTTATAAATTGACTGGGCAGTCTCTACGCCATTTTTTACGACTTCAAGGGCGCAATCAGCTGCTCTGTGAGCCATGACAGACGCAAGTTCCTGTTGCTGTTTAGGCACTTTTTTGAGAACATATTTAGCCAGATCCATTCTATCAGGCTTGGGTCCGATTCCGAGCCTCAGTCTTGGAAATTCCTCAGTTTTCAGTACATCAATAGTGTCTTTAAGCCCGTTCTGACCACCGGCTGAACCTCTTTTTCTCAGACGGAGTGTTCCCAGAGAGAGGTTAATGTCATCGCAGATGAGAAGCATGTTTTCAGGATCCTTCTGTCTGGCGGTTAGTATGGCTCCAACTGACCTGCCGCTCTCATTCATGTATGTGGATGGTTTAATCAGATGAATACCACCGGGAAGGTATGCAATTTCGAATGCCCCTGCCCTTTTAAAAGAAACACCGGCTTCACTGGCAAGAATATCTGCCACCCAGAAGCCGGCGTTGTGCCATGTAAGAGAGTACTTCAGACCAGGATTACCCAGACAAACGATTATGCTGATTTCCGGATCTGAAATACACATTCTCTATTCCTCAGAAGAACTTTCTCCGCCTTCGGCAGCTTCTTCATCAGTTCCTTCTTCATCAGTTTCTTCTTCTTCTTCCTTAACCAGCAATGCCTTGGGTGCGATCACTCCCGCAATAACAGGATCGAATGCAAAGTCCGTTGTAAGACCTTCGGGAAGATCAACATCGGAGAGGTGAAGTCTGTCACCGAGATTAAGTTCGGAAACATCAAAAGATATCTCCGACGGGATGTCCGCAGCTCTGACAGTAACTTCAAGCTCGTGCATTGTGTGGTCAAGAATACCGCCTTCGATGGATACTCCAAGAGGAATTCCAAAAAGCTTAATGGGAACAGGTACTGTAAGCAGCTGATCATCAGAGACCTGCTGGAAGTCGAGGTGGACAGGTTCGTCCGTGAGAGTATCCCACTGGACTTCCTTGATAATGCTTTTGAGCATCTCACCTTCAAGATTAAGCTCAACGATACCCAGGGATCTGGAATAACCAATTTTTGACATAAATTCAGCCTGTGTCATCTTGATTGAGATGTCTGAACCCTGTCCATAGATGATTCCCGGAAGACTTCCTGCTCTGCGAAGCCTTCTGGATTCCCTGGAACCGAGATTTACTCTCTTTTCCATTGTTAACTGGATCGGCATTACTATTCCTTTCGTTTCTGATGGGAAAGCTGGCTGGGGCGGGAGGATTCGAACCTCCAAATGCAGGGACCAAAACCCTGTGTCTTGCCATTTGACGACGCCCCAATTCCAATTCTATCT
>JAUVJW010000178.1 GCA_030596465.1 Candidatus Fermentibacteraceae bacterium
CTGTATGTAAGCGGATTCAGACATATTCAGGGGAGTATTCATTGAGTAAGAATAGTCGATTCACAGGCAGGGCAAGGCTGTATGCGCCTTTCATTCTTGCATTTTTTGTATTTTGCGCTGTTATTGGCGCAGAATACCTGATTGTTCAATCGCTTATTGATCAATGTCATCAAAGAGAGATTGAAATGTATCATGAGGTAATGGGTTCTATTATAGATAACATTGACAGGTATGAGATAGAGACAGGTAATTCTATTTATAGCGAGTCTGGCAGAATCATTTCTTTTATGACTCCCACAGGTATGAATAACTCTCTGGTTCATATTATATATGATTCGATTGATTACACAGATTTTCTACAAACAAAGTTCACAGAGGGCCTTTCAGTGTCTTCAGTGGGTTATGAGAACGCAATTATAGAAACATCTGTTGGTAAAACAGGTAGCGGTGAAATTGTAGTATTGGAATCGCATGAATACATAAATGAGACTACTAAAGATCTCGAGAAACTTGCTTCAGGTTTGATAATAGTACTGATTACGATGATAATAATTGCAGTAGTGCCAGGTTCTCTTCTTATTGAATCTCTCTCTAGAAGATCATCTATGATGAATTCTCTCGCTCCTGCCTCTGTTACCGGAGGCAATGATGTTCTTCAGGCAGGAATGGAGAATTCATCCGGCGTTGCTTTTTTTACCATTTCTCCCACAGGTATCATTATTTATACCAGTCCAACTTGTATCGAGCTTCTTGAGATTGGGAAAACATCCCGGAATTTTTCCCTGACATCTTTAACCGCCCTGCCGACTGAGGTCAGAAAAAGTAATCCTTCATGGTTCTGGCATGCTTCCAGAAATAATATCACCGTTCAGTCCATGGATGGTTCCAGGAAAGAATGTCTCATGGAGGTTCACCCCTTTTACAGGGAAGAAAAGCTGGTCTCCACCTTAGTGCTATTTATTATCGATGACAAGCATACGCAGAGGTCTGCGTCAGGAGTATCCAGCGAAGTGCCTGATAATGTTAGCAGCAGGGCAAAATCGCATCTTGTCAAATCTCTGATTCATGACATGAATAATCACATTTCAGGAATTATAGGTTTTGCATCAATTGAAATTGAAACATCAGGTTCTGGTGTTGTCGGAAAACCCTTCGTTTCCATTCTTGATTCCGCGGAGAAACTGGCGGTACTCTGCGACGAGCTTCAGACTTCTGTGACAGGAAGGAATGACAGTCGACTGGGAGATCTTTCCCATGAGATGAGTCTTATTGCTGAAGTTCTGGGGAAAATACTTCCAGAAAGAGTTGAGATTGAAGTGACCGGAAGTTGCAGTGCGTGTATTAAGGCTGATAGAGAACCTCTAAGGGAGTTTTTCTACGATATTGCTCTTAATTCCACAGCAATAATGAATGGTGAGGGTAGAATTCGGATTGATGTTTCAGAAAAGATACCGGCATCAGGCAATTCATTTAAAACTATTTCCCCGGGTGAAAAAGTATGTATCAGATATTCTGACGGTTACATAATGCCTGTGGCTCTCAGAGACATTCTATCCAACCGTAACTATTCTGTTTCAGACGTTGAAAGACAATACGGCGCTACAGTGGGAAATGGTTATAAAGCACTGAACAAACTGGACGGAAGTATTGTATTTGAGAGGGGTTCAGGCGAGACAATTCTGTGTCTTCTTCTGGACGGATATGAAAAAACGGAAGTTGAAGAAAATGCGCGCGGCCGGATCGTTGGAAATTCAGATACCCCTGGTCTTTCTATTCTGGTTGCCGATGAGGTTGGTATTGTGTTACGTTCAGTATCAGAGTACCTTGAGAACAGTGGAATGATTGTGACAAGAGCAAAGGACGGCGACCGGGTAATGGCATTACTCGGGGAAAACAATTTTGATGCGGCAGTGCTTGATCTTAACATGCCGGGGATACCAACTCTCGGAATTGTGAGATACTGTCAGGCAAGTAAACCTGGAATGGCAATTGTGATAACTTCTGGATTTGACGCACCTCAGGGGGTTAAAGATTTGATAGTAGCTTCATCAACAGATTATCTTCATAAACCCCACAAACCGGAAGATCTCATGAAAATGATCTATTCGCTTGTTGGAAGGTTGAAAGAGGGAAGTTAACATGACATTATCGGATTCGGCGATAAGGTTGCTGGCAGCCTTTATTCTGGGTGGGGTTGTTGGCCTGGAAAGACAGATACACGGAAGACCGGCGGGGCTCAGAACGCATATTCTGGTTTCTCTTGGCGCCGCGGTAGCGGTTATTGCGGGTGTTCAGGCGGAACATTCTTTCCCGGGTATAAATATTGATACCGGGCGTATCATAGCCGGTATTATCACAGGTATCGGATTTCTGGGTGCAGGAACCATTGTTCGTCATCGCGAGGGGGTAGGCGGGCTCACAACTGCTGCCTGTATCTGGTTTGTCGCGATGATTGGAGTTCTCTGTGGTTTTTCTTTCTATGCGCTTGCTGGAATAGCTTCCGTCGCGGCTCTTCTGGTACTTCTTGTTCTGGATTCCCTTGAGGAAAAGATGCCTGTGGCCAGTTATTGGATGCTTACAGTGAAATCCAGGCAGAAACCGCTTGAGGCTTTCCAGAAAGAATGCCGGCAGATTCTGAAAAAAAGAGGTCTTCATGTGAAAAGTTCTACATTCAAGATTTCTGAAAGTGGAATTGAACTCAGTCTGGTTTTGCGCGCAAAGAGGAGAAAAACCGATTTTGGAGCAGCGGAAATTATAAAAAAACTGGAGGGGGTTACAAGCGTGAAATGGGCTCACAGGTCTGGGGAATGGTAAAAATAGGTGTTGCCCTCGGAGGCGGAGCGGCAAGAGGATACGCTCATTTTGGGGCTTTGTTCGCCCTTGAAAGAGGCGGAATTCCCATTCATTGCATTGCCGGAACCAGTATTGGATCGGTTGTTGGCGCTTTGTGGGCTACCTATCAGCACATTGATTGTTTCAAATCTCTGCGAAAACTTGATAAAGCGGGGGTAAGAAACATGCTTGATCCTGAGTTACCTATGATTACTGGATTTTTGCGGGGTCGCAGGCTTTACGATGTGATGGAAAGCTGGTTCAAGGGATACAGAGTGGAGGACCTGACAAGACCGTTTTGCGCCAACGCGGTCAGGTTGAATACAGGGGAAGAGGTTACCTTCAACTCAGGACAACTTTCCGATGTGCTTCGGGCCAGTGTTTCGGTTCCGGTGATTCTTTCACCCTGGCAGATCGGGGAATCGACCTATGTAGACGGCGGAGTTGTCAATCCTCTTCCAGTACGGCAGTGCAGAGAAATGGGCGCCGATGTGGTAATAGCGGTGGATCTTCTTGGTGTTGTGCCTTCGATAGAAACACATTTACCGGAAAAGAAAGAAATAGAAGAAGTAGCTCATCGATTTCATCTTCCAGAGGAAGTTGTCGAGATCGTATCAGACATTCCTCTTATTCACAAGTTAAGAAATCCAAAGGTTCCTGAAATGGCTTTTGCTGCGGTTCTTATATCGCAGAGAGCTCTTGTTAATGCAAATCTCAAGGAGTGGGCACCGGATTACCTTATTCAGCCTGATCTGAGTAAGTACACCGGAGCCGAATTCCATCTTGTTGAAGAGATAAGTGAGATAGGCCTGAAAGCGGTGGAGAAGGTCATACCCGATATTCTTCACGGATTGGCACACAAGTACAACCTTTCGGTTTCACAGGGAAATTAGCATAATCGCTCTTTGGGGAAACTCGATAAAACTGGAACAATTTTGGAGGGGCGATGGCACTGTTCTCCGGAAATCTTAAAAAGATGCAGAATGAGCTTTCTAACAGCAATGTTGATTGGAATAAACTGGCAGCTCTCTCCTCAGGCAGGTGTGACCTGTCGGGAAAGAATTCCGCAGAGGGGAGACAGCTTGTTATTTCCCTTATCAAGAAGGCAGCCGAATCCTCCGGTGATGACAGACCCCTTGCTCAGATATTCAGAAACATCGCCTCCAGGGGAGGGGATTTCAACAGATCAATGAATCCCGCCGGGGTAACCCCTCTTCACCTGGCTTCCGGACTTACAGACAGCACTCTGCTTAAATCACTTTTACAAGCAGGGATTCAGCCGGCCTCTACCACCCTTTCCGGATCCACCGCTCTTCATACAGCGGTTCAGGCGGGTCGTATTGAGAATGTGAAACTGCTGCTTGCCGCCGGCGCCGATCCCGGTGCCGAAGATGCCACCAGTAATGCTCCATTGCATTTCTCCGTCCAACTTGAGGAACCACTGGAAATGGTTAAAATTCTTCTGGACGCAGGGGCGAAGGCCTATCACAGAAATTCTCAACAGAAAACTTCAGTTGATATTGCTGAAGAAAGAGGGCGGACCGTCTGTCTGGATCTTCTTCGCGAAAGCCTGAAAAAATTAAGAAGAAACTCCAGCAGGAAGTGGAGCTGTCCACAATGTGGCTGCCTCATCAAAAAACCTCCACGGGAAAAGATTGAGTGGTATATGTCTCTGGATATGTGGGATTTTCTTCAATTCACCTGCGGGGAATGCGGTATAGTGACCCCGGCCACAGTTCTGGATGGTGAAATATAGCCCTCACGCTCTTAGTACCCTGTCAAGTAATAACTGTCGTATACTGCTGGCTCTCCAGAGCCCCAGCAGCGTTACTGGTTCAATTACATAGCGGTGCTATGCGCATAAACCAGTGCCTTGCCGGAACTCAGAATAGCAA
>JAUVJW010000190.1 GCA_030596465.1 Candidatus Fermentibacteraceae bacterium
ATGCGGTTAACCGGTCTCCTGAAGCAGGAATAATAGGACCAAGGCTTCTCTGGCCCGATGGAACGCTCCAGAGATCTCTCAGGGACTTTCCATTTCCATGGAGACTGATTAAAGAACATCTTCCGGTAGCCGGCAGAAAGTCTGCTGTAAACCAACCACACACAGTAGAGCAGAAGGTCGACTGGCTTGTTGGAGCAGTGATGGTTTTCCGGAAAGAGCTTTTTCTGGAGGCAGGTGGGTTTGACCGGGACTTTTTCTTCTACCATGAAGAGACAGAGCTTCAATACAGGCTATTTCTGAAGGGTTATTCCTCATTGTTTGTTCCACTGGCAGAAGTTATTCATATTGAGGGAGCATCGGCAAGAAAGATGTTTGGTAGAGAAACATACCTGAAGTATATTCAGGCAAAGCTGAAGTTTCTCCGGAAACACGGATATACAGGCTCCATTGTGCTGTTCAAATTGTTTATGGGGTTGTTGCAGGGGTGCAGGCTGATGGCCGGTTTTTTGAATCCAGGGTTACCCCGGAGGGATATTCGATACACAGCGCCGTATTGCCGAAGGGCCTTTCATGAGCTTTTCAGGCGCAACAGACAGGATTACTGATGACTGCAATTCTTGGTGTAAATTGTTACAAGCATGATGCCGCAGCCGCTCTTTTTATTAACGGTGTTCTTGCAGGTGCCTCTGAGGAAGAAAGATTTTCAAGGCGAAAGCATGATGCGGATTACCCCGAAAAAGCAATAAACTATCTGCTTGCACAAGCGGGATTGAAACCATCCGATATTGATCATGTCGCTTATTACATGAGACCCGATAAAATCCGCAAAGAGACTTTAAGAGCTTTTCCCGGCTACATTAACAGAAAGGGATCGGTGAAGTTTTTTCTTGGACAGTTGAGCGGTTCAGAGAAGATGAGGTCAATTCCAGGCAGGATGCGGGAGCATCTGGGAGAATCCTTCGCGCCGGAATTTCATTTCATTGATCATCACCGGGCACATGCCTGGTCAGCATGGTTCGGAGCTGGATGCAGAGATGCCGCAGTTTTTACCATGGATGGAGCGGGAGAAAAGCATTCCAGCCTCGTGGGATCAATTACAGGCGGAGAGCTGAAGGAGTACAGAAGGACACACCTTCCTGTTTCTCCTGGTCTCTTTTACTCTGCCGTAACCAGATATCTGGGCTTTACTCCTGATAATGACGAGTACAAAGTGATGGGGCTTTCCAGTTATGGAAAACCCGTTTATCTTGACCTTTTCAGAAGAATTATCAGTGCGGAGGATGGCCGTTTTCTGGTTGACTCCAGTCTTATGGATGTTTCAATGGGAGTTCACCACGCGATTTTCAGCCCGGAGGTTCTTTCAATCCTGGGTGAACCGAGGAAGCCCGGAGACGAAGAGCCAACGGAGCGGCATGAGAACATTGCATGCAGTGCTCAACGCGCAATAGAAGAAGCCGGGCTTGCAATTGTTATGTTCCTCAGGCAGCGGATCGATCACGATCTTCTTGTGATTGCCGGAGGTGTAGCATTGAACTGTGTAATGAATGGTCTGTTCGAGAGGGAGGGCGGCTTTAAGGAGATTTATCCATTTCCCGCGCCCAATGACGCAGGTACTTCAGTCGGTGCAGCGGTTGCGGTACACAGGGTAGTTTCTCCTGAAACTCCACTGAAGAAGCTGGAAACCATGTACCTTGGTTCCGGATTTTCAATGGAAGATATCTCAGCAGATATAGAAATGGCAAAACTCAGTCCGACGACACCGGAAAACCTTCCAGAAACAGTGGCAGAGATGATATCCCGAGGGCTGGTTGTTGCAGTTTATCAGGGCAGAACAGAATTTGGACCCCGTGCCCTGGGCAACAGATCCATACTGGCAGATCCGAGAAGAGCTGAGATGAAGGATATTGTTAACGGAGTTGTGAAGCACAGAGAGGGATTCAGGCCATTTGCTCCGGCTTGTATACAGGAAGACGCCGGTAAGTATTTCCTCGGCTGCGTGAAATCCTCCCACATGATAAAGACCTATCCTGTTGTGGAAGGTATGGCCAGTGTGATTCCGGCGGTAACTCATGTGGACAATACAGCCAGAGTTCAGACTGTTACACGGGAAGAAAACGCGTTCTATTACGATATCATCAAAGAATTCGGGAAGATCACCGGTATATCAGTTGTGTTGAATACATCCTTTAACATCAGAGGCGAACCCATTGTGAATACTCCTATTGATGCCATTCGCTGTTTTTATGGAACAGGTATTGATGTGTTGGCCATGCCTCCGTTTCTGTTTGTGAAGAAATCCGGGCACGGGGAAAAGAGTTAGATTGACCACAATCCTTGGCAGGGGAACAGTACTTTTTGTGGATTCAGACAACTTGCGGGCTTTGAGCTTGCGAGCTGCTGTTTCTTCAATGGGTTACAACTGCGCTATTGAAAACTCAGCCAGATCGGCTCTCCGAAGGGTAAAATCCCGATCTGTCAATGTTATTGTGGCCAGCTCCGAGCTGACAGATCTGCATATGGATACCTTTCTTGAGTCACTTTCAAGAGCCAATGTAAACTCAAGTGTTGTAATCTACGGTAAAAACATATCTGCCTGTGAGGCAATTGCCTGGATGAGATCAGGGGTTGTTGACATTCTACTGAATCCATCTGATCCGGAATCTCTTAGAGGAGCTCTTCAGAGAGCTTTTACAATATCCTCTTCAAAACTTTCAAAAAAATCAACCGCAAAAGAGAGCGAATCAGATCGCGTGGGCCAGGGAGACGGTCTTCTTTATCGCAGTAGAGCGATGTCTGATCTGATGAAAAAAGCATCAAGAGTTGCCCCGATCAAGGTTACAGTTCTTCTCTCCGGAGAGAGTGGTACGGGAAAAGATGTACTTGCCAGAGAAATTCACTCAATGAGTCGTAGAAGCGGCAGCTACATTGCCATCAATTGTGCGGCAATTCCGGAATCTCTTCTTGAAAGCGAACTGTTCGGCTATGAGAGGGGAGCGTTTACAGGTGCTGACGGCAGGCGACAGGGTAAATTCGAAGCTGCCAGTGGTGGAACTCTATTGCTGGATGAAATAGGCGATATGCCTCTTTCCATACAGGCGAAACTTCTGCGCGTACTTGAGGAAGAAAAGATAACACGACTGGGAGGGAACGCAGCCGTGTCTGTTGATGTAAGGCTGATTGCCGCGACTAATCGTGACCTTGCTAAAATGGTTGAAGAAGGTACATTTCGGCAGGATCTGTACTACCGCATTAAGGTTATTGAGATTGATATTCCTCCTCTCAGAGCGAGGAAAAGTGATATACCGCTTCTGGCAATGTCGCTGCTCGGACAGGCAGCGGAGAAATTCGGGCTTTCCATGCCGGAAGTTGACCCGGATGTTATTGAGAGGCTTAAATCCTACCGCTGGCCTGGTAATGTCCGACAGTTAAAAAACATGATGGAGAGTCTTCTGGTTACATCGCAGGAGAGGATTACCATAGAAGATCTTCCCTCTGAATTCGAAAGAGTAAAGGAGGAAACCTGTAGCACACTGGAACTTTGTCTTCCCATGACTCTCGCAGTGGTGGAAGATGAAGTCATAAAGAAAATGCTTGCCTTGACGGGCGGAAACAGAACTAAAACAGCTTCTTTACTTGGTATAGGCAGAAGAACACTTCAGAGAAAACTGGAATCAGCAAATAATGGTAATTCTTAGGAAAAGAAAAATAACAACAGCTTCATCCACTGATACAAACGTTGACAAAAAGTGAGAGGAGATAACATGAAAGTTGTGGATGTTCAGTCATTTGGACCTAAACAGATTTTCCTGGCAGTACTTGCCGTGGTCATTCTTGTATGGATTATCAGGGGGGGGCCATTCTATGTTGTTGGTCCGGAGGAGCAGGGGGTGATTCTTACCTTCGGTAGACAGACTTCCGTCTCCGAACCGGGGTTTCATTTAAAAATACCATGGCCGATTCAGACAGTACTCAAAGCTCCGGTGAATGTGGTTCAAAGGATTGAGATAGGATTTCGTTCGTATGGTTCAGGCAGAACCACAGAGTATGTTGGCTTCAGCGACCCTGATATGCTTCGGGAAGCTCAGATGCTTACCGGTGATGAGAACATCATCAACTGCTCGGTAATTGTTCAGTACAGAATTAATGATGCCGGGGCATACCTTTTTAATGTAAGGGAGCCTGAGGGAACTCTGGTTGACATATCGGAGGCTTGTATCAGGCAGGTTATTGGAAATAATGCCATAGACGCAGTTCTTACAACAGGCAAACTTGATATACAGAACCGAATAATGGAACAGGTTCAGGAAATGGCGGACAACTACACAATG
>JAUVJW010000014.1 GCA_030596465.1 Candidatus Fermentibacteraceae bacterium
GCTCGTGCGGAGCAAGACTTGGCAACATGATAAGCAGAAACAAAGACATTATGGACGCGGCACTCAAACTCGGTCAGGCAAGACTCTGCCCCCCTACTCTGGCTCAGTACGGTGCGGCCTGGATCTACCATCATCTTTCCGAAAACTACTATAAAGAGATTCTGACCACATATCAGAGCAGAAGAGATCTACTCATGGAGGAACTTGCGGATGTGGAAGGTATATTCTTCCTTAAGCCGGAGGGAGCATTCTACGCAACCATACAGCTCCCGGTAAAAGACGCGGACAGATTTGCTTCCTGGATGCTGACAGACTTCCAGTTCGAAGGGGAAACAACCATGGTTGCCCCCGCGGCGGGATTCTACGCAACACCGGGGCTGGGTCTTGATCAGATCAGGATTGCCTTTGTTCTCTCTGATGATAAAATGAGAAAGGCTCTGAGAATCCTCAAAGAGGGGCTTAAAGCCTACATTAATCAGGAGAGTAAGTGAAGATACTGAAACTTGCGGATGCCCTTTGAGGTGTGTTTCATTCTTCTCAAAGGAGAAGAAACTCTTGCTGTGAACCAGAACTCGCATCAGCTTACAACAGACAATGTTGCAGCATGCCTTCCGGAAACCAGACGGAGCTGGAGAAACTTATCCGCCGAGGGTGATTTTATGATTCTTGCGCTGAAAATAAAAGACGATAGAGAAAAGAGTGGAGAAAATGTGAAAATATTAAAAATGTCAGACCAGGAACCTGCAAAAAATCCCCATGGTGTCGATGTAAGAAGGGTCTATGAGAGTGAACATGCCCTCTCCAGCATCATTACAATGAAACCCGGAGAAAAACTCATCCGCCACATCACACCGGTTGATGTTTTCTTTTATGTGCTTGAGGGCACAGGCGTGGTTGAAGTGGGTGAGGAAAAGGAAACTGTATCCGCTGATACAGTAATTGAGAGTCCGAAGAATATCCCCCACTGCTGGTACAACGAGAGTAACGCCGATCTGCGTGTGCTTGTAGTGAAGATTCCCAGACCGACCACAAACACACAACTGCTGTAAACTACAGTTTCCTTCTGTGCCAGCCATCCAGCATCACATACAGAATGGGAAGAACCACCAGTGTCAGCGGTGTGGCCACCAGCATTCCTCCGATAACTGTTCGGGCCATGGGAGCCCAGATTTCGGCACTGCTGCTGCCTCCAAGTGACAGCGGGATCAGGGCAAGTATTGTTGTACCGGCAGTCATGAGAATCGGCTTCAATCTAACCCTGCCCGCCTGAATTATTGCCTCTCTCGCACCGATTCCACTTTTCCTTCTCAGGCTGTTGGCAAAGTCCACCAGAACAATTCCGTTGTTAACCACAATGCCAATAAGCATGAGAATTCCCACAAGAGAGGTCAAGCCCATAGTGGTTCCAGTCAAAATTAGAGTCCATATCACCCCTATGAGCGCCAGAGGTATCTCAAATATGAGAATAAAAGGCTCCAGCAGAGATTCGAACTGAGCAGCCATCACCATGTAAACAAGTACAATGGCAACAAGAATAGCCAGCCCCATACTGCTGAAGGACTCCTTCTGGTCCTCGATGTCGCCTGTGATCTCCCATCTGGCATTGCCGGTATCAGTTGTGTCCATCATAGCTTCCACATCAGCGGCAACATCACCCAGAGGCCTTCCGTCCAGCTTGCAGAAAACACTGACAACACGGCTTCTGTCCAGACGGCCAATCTTGTTCGGAGAGAAGGAGGTTCTGAAAGTACCCCAGAAATCAAGAGGAGCGCCGTTCACCGGCAAAGCAGCTACAGCTTCCCGGGAAGAACGATATCTCTCGGCGTACCTGAGATTCACATCAATATCCGTACCCGCGTCGTTCAGTGTTGTTGCGTTCAGACCAAGCATTCCAATGGAAATTTCCGAGGCCAGTTGTGCCCTTGAAAAACCTCTGAGAGACAAAACACCATCGTCGGGGATGTAATCAATACGGGTAAGCCAGCTTTCCAGAGATGATACTTCATCAATTGTTCCGGGGATGAGTTCAAGATTATCCCTTACTTGATCCCCAAGAGCCTTCAATGTGTCCAGATCGGAACCAAACAGATTGATCTGGATGGGATACTCATTGCCAATGGGAACACCAGTCTTGATGGAGTACCCTATTCCGGGCATTTCTGAAAGCACGTTCCGTACTGCCAGATTATACTCCGGAACACTGGTGTTTCTCTCCTCCTCCGGCTTCAGATAAAACGTCATGGTTATCCTGCTTGTCGCGTCAGATCCGAACATCGCCCCGATTCCTTCCGATCTTCCCACATCCACCACAAGATGCTCCAGATCGCCGGGTTCGAACACTGCGCTCAGCGAATCTTCCATTAAAAGGGCCAGACTGTCGGTGTAAGAAAGATTTGTTCCATCGGGAAGACTGATTATCACCTCGATGATGCCTTCCTCCAGCTCCGGAAGAAATGAAGATGGTATAAAGCGGAACATGAACATTGAAAGAAAAAACAGAACAACTACCGGAATAAGAGTTTTCAGCCTGTGAGCAGTGCAGTAAACAAGAAACCGCTGATACAGAACATCCAGCTTACTGAGTCCTCGTTCTATTTTTGCAGAGATTGATCCGCTCCCCTGTTTCTTCGTGAGGTTTTTCGATCTTGAAGCAAGCAGGGGAATCAGTGTCATGGCAATAAACAGAGATATAATAAGAGCAGATGATATAGTGATGCTCAAGTCTCTGAATATCTGACCGGTCATTCCCTTCACGAAGAGCATGGGTATGAACACCGCCACCGTGGTCAGTGTAGACGCGGCAACTGCCATGCTTACTTCTGACGCTCCCCGGCAGGCCCCTTCAACCGATGAATCACCTTTCAGTATTTTTCTATGGATGTTTTCAAGGACAACCACAGAGTTATCCACAATCATACCTATGGAAATACTCAGGCCCGCAAGACTCATGATGTTCATATCCACGCCAAACAGGTACATAGCCGCAAATGTTGTTATAAACGATAGAGGCATTGAAATGCTGACAATTCCCGCGTTAACCACTGATCCCAGGAAAAACATAAGCACAGCCGCCGCAAGAAGAATTGCTTGAACTCCTGTCATCAGAAGACTCTTTGTCGAATCCAGCACAAAATCCTTCTGTGTGTAAACCAGCTCAATACCAAGAGTACCCGAAAAATCCTCGGAAATCTCAGCGATCTGTTCCTCAAGAAGTCTGCATGTGTTCACAGTGTTGGCGTCTCCGCTTTTCCTCAGAAAGAGAAGTACGGAGTTCCCGCCGTCAAGCCTGCTTGTACTGCTCTCGTCTCTGCTGCCGTCATTTATATCCGCCACATCCCTGAGTCTGACAGGAATCCCGCCGTGGGAACCGATAACCACTTCACCAAGCTGTTCAAGTGATGAGAATCCTGATTCCACACTGATGTAAATTTCCGTGTCCTCTGAATCAATGTCACCTCCGGGCCGATTTCCCTGAACAGCATTAAGCGCTCCGTAAACCTGCGTGAGGGGGATGTTTCTCTCCGACAGAAGAACAGGATTGACAGATACATTAATCTGGCGCGTCTCTCCACCGGAGATGTTGCAGGAAGCAACACCTGGAACTCTGATCAGTAAAGGTTCTATTCTGTCTTCTACAAACTGCCTGAGCTCACCGCTGTTCAGTATGTCGCTGCTGACCCCGAGTATTGCCAGAGGTTTACCGCTGGAAGACAACGCCATGATAACAGGATCAAGAGCCCGATCGGGAAGATCGTCTTTTATCTGATCAATAGCCTCTCGCACATCCCTTTCCACCTCATCAGCATCAGCCGATGTGGAAACAATCACCGAAACTCCGCTGGTGGCATTGCCGGAGGAGGATTCAATAGAGGTTACACCCTCTATGCCTGATACGGCATCCTCAATGGTTTTGGTTACCAGATCCTCAACCTCTGCCGGTGCTGCTCCCGGGAGAACAGTCACAATCATGATCTCTCCCATGTCAACCTTGGGTAGGTAGTTCAGCCCCAGCTGAGTCAGGGCGAACAAACCGGCACCTCCCATTAAAATAAAAATCATCAGGAAAGTTGTTCCTCTTTTAACAGCGAGTTCAGGAAGATTCATTGTTCCACCACCCGAATCGGTGTTCCCTGGGAAACAAGTGTGTTCCCAAGAGAGATAACCGAGTCACCTGGAATCAGTCCTTCCGTTATCTCATATCTGTTACCGTTCCTTATTCCGCTTGTAACTCTCCGGATTGAAGCTTTCCCCTCATGTACCACCGCGACCTCCCAGATGAATTCGCTTACAGGTGTCATTGTGCTGCCCGGAAGAACAACAGCGTTTTCTTTTGTAGCCAGTGAAACCATGGTAACGCCGGATAAGCCAGGTATCAGAGTTCCTGTGGTATCCGTGAACTGGACTGTCATTGCGACCAGTCCGGAAACCGCGTCTGCGGTCTCGGAAACAGAGACAACAGAGCCGGGAAACAGCCGGCCTGGAAAATGATCAGTGGTAAACACAGCGGGAAGTCCCTCTCTCAGTTTGTGGATGTGTCTGGGAGCCACCAGCAGTTCCGCTCTGATTACTCCGACACCAAAAATACTGAGAAGAGGGCCGGCAGCGGGATTTCCCTCTGTTGCTATTATCCTGCCCACAATGCCATCAAACGGAGCAAGCACAAAACCGTTCCTTGCGGAAACTGATGAAGCGTTGTAGCTGGCTACAGCCTGGTGACAGGTGGCCTCCGAAGCTCTTGCCTCAGTTTCAATCCGTTGGAACTCATCGGCGCTCATGGCACCTGTTTCCGCAAGCTCAACTGCTCTCCGGAGATTACTCTGAGCATACTCCGAGGATGCTCTTGCAGCAGTAAGCATTGCTGCCGCGTCAGAGATCATTGCTCTCTGAAGATCATCAGTACACAGTACGAGAAGTCTCTGACCGGCTAAAACACTGTCGCCCGCTAAAACCAGCACCTCTTCAACCACGCCCGGTACTGACACTGAAACAACAGCCTCTGAAGCAGCTTCAAGCCTGCACGAAGCGTTCACAGTCTCAGATATCACAGAAGACTCTACTGTAATAACGCTTACAGGAATCACATCTGCTACGGTTATCTTACCCTCTCCGCATCCGACAGAAAGAAGAACTATGGGAATTAAGGCTTTTATCAGGTTCTTCATCACTTCTCAGATTCTCCTTCCCTTGATTCAAAAAATGCCTTTATCGCTGAGGAGATTACGCGCTCAACCTTCTCCCGTGTCTCAGGTTTGGAGTAATCAATATTCATCATTGGATTGTTGTTTCTTCCCCTGAGTATCAGATATTGTAGTCCGCATATTAATACAGTAACAAGGGTAACTGCCTCCTCATCAGGGATAATACCCATCTCAGCCAGAGCCTTCATTCCGTTCTTCTCCATGCTTTTTCCAAAAGCTATAGTGAGTGGATTCTGTTCTGTAAGCTTCCAGCAAACCAGTTCCTGAGCGAGAGGGCTTTTCTGCAGCGCACGAGCATGATCAAGGACGATGCGGGTCGCAATCTCATGGTGCGGGGCATCAACCGGAAGATTATCGAAGATATCCTCCATCCTGGGACAGAGTTTCTTCTCGTTGGCGAATCCCTCCAGAAGCCCCCCCATGGATCCGAAATACCTGTATATAAGGACCTTATCAACACCGGCTTCCCTGGCAACCGCGTTCACTCCAACGCCGGTAAAACCCTCCCGGGTAATAAGTCTTTCAAGCCCGGCAAGTATCTTCTGCCTTGTCTTTTCCGAGTCTCTCTGCATGATTATATTCTCCTGAATATTATGTCACCACCTGGTGTCACCAGTCGGTGATATACAGTATTCCTGTTCTCCTGTCAAATCCATTTGTTGCATTTGATACGTTACTGAGTAATGATAAGGGGTGTCCGAACCCAACCATCATCACTAACAGGTTCGCCTGTTCAGATAACTGAAAGACGGTCTGCGAATGGCTGAAGAGCTTGGAATCCTTCTCAAGAACGCTTTTCTCACCCGAAAACCCGCTCCTGTCTCCCCTGATCAGAATAAAGTCATGCTTGTTCCCGGAGAAAGACGCGATGTTGCAGTACTGTTCCTTGATCTGTCAGGATTCACCGCGTTCTCGGAAACACTTGATCACGAAACCGTTCACGATATCACAAAGAGTCTCATGGATGAACTGGTTTTTACCGCGGAGCAATACTCCGGTTATGTGGATAAAATCGAAGGCGACAGGATAATGATTCTTTTCGGCGCAATCCGTTCCAGTGAAAATAACAGCAGAAGCGCAATTCTCTGCGGCTTCAAAATGCTTGAAGTTGTTGAAATTGCCGATTCAATCCTGTCAGAAGCAGGTGTTCACATGTCGGCGAGAATCGGAATTAACAGTGGCCCGGTAACAGTTGCCCCGGATGCAATTGGCCATCTTACTGCCATGGGAAACACTGTTAATGTCGCTTCCAGGATGGAAGAGAACGCAGGCGAGAACTCTATTCTGGTAACAGACACTGTCTATTCCAACTGTTCGGAAAACATTCTCTGGGGCAAGTCCAGAGAGATCAGTATCAGGGGAATTGGTGTTCCCGTGATCAGTTGGAAACCGGTAGCGGTTAACTACCGCAGGAATCTAATCCCCTGCCACGAATCAGTTAAAACCGTTTTTGTCGCCAGAGAAAAAGAGTACTCGCTTCTTCTGGAAACAAGAAAAAAACAGCTTGATCGTTCTTCCGGGATAAACAGAATGGGAGGCGCTCGACATCTTATTGTTGAACTCACAGGTGAGGCCGGAACAGGCAAAACCAGACTAGTTTCGGAATTTGTAAAAAATGAAAACCTGACTGCTGATTCAATTGTTCTTCGCGGAAACTCAATCCCGGATGCCCAGCCGGCTCACTGGCTCTGGTCGGCGGTTCTACAGAATCTCCTGAACCTCCAGATTCAAAATAGTATTGCCCGCGATGATTTTGTTGAAACGCTTTCCCGGTACTGTCCAGTTGACAAACTTGCGGGAGCCATGCCATTTCTTGAAAGACTTGTTTCCGCAACCTCTGATGATAACAGACTTCAAGAGCTGGGAAACAAAGCTATTGCTTCTGAAACAAAGATGGCGGTAAGGGACCTTCTTGAATCTCTTTCCGATGTCTCCCCGGTAATCCTTGTTCTGGAAGACCTGCAGTGGATGGACTCAACAGACTCCGAGGTGCTTGATTTCATAGTAAAAAACTGCTATTCCGTTAATCCGATAATCTTCCTGCTTATTCGAAGATCTGACCATCAGAACCTTCTCCCCGAAGACATCTGTGACAACAACGCGTACTCTGTCTACAAACGGATCAGGCTTGATGAACTGGAATCACCTGAAGTTCTTGAGTTCACGGAAAAATTCATGCAGAAACTCAGTGGAGATAAACTCTACCCTTTTTCAATCGGGGCAATGGAATTTATTCACAGACACTCAAGCGGAAACCCGTTCTTCCTGCAGGAATTGCTCCTTCACCTTGTAGAATCCGGCGGCCTTTCACTTAATGACAAGGAGTGGTCTCTTACGGACAGTTCTGTTGAGTTCTCCACCCCTGGAAGTCTTACAGGTCTGCTTCAATCAAGATTGGACCGTCTTCCGGATACATGGAGGAAAACCCTACTTAACTGCGCTGTATTCGGAATGGAATTCAGGAATGATATATACAGGAGCGTTGAGGAAAAACTCGGGATTACTCCGTGCGGGGAAGAAGTATTCAACGGTCTTGTAGAGAGACAATTTCTTGAAAGAACAGTATCAGATCAGAAAACAGGTTATGCTTTTCATCACTCCTTTATTCAGAGTACCGCTTACAAGAGCATTCTTTCTCATAACCTCAAACTTCTTCATAAAGCTGTTGCTGAGTCAATGGAAGAAATTTTCGGACAGGATGCTGAAAGAATCTCCGCTAAACTGGCAGAACACTGGGAACAGGCTGGAAACAAACCTTCTGCAATCAGATGGGGAATTATCGCTCATAAGCACGCCTCGGTTAATTACCAGTATGACGCCGTTCTAAAATGGGGAAGTAAAATTGACAGTTGGATATCCCCATGCCACGGCAATGCGAAAGCTCTGCAGGAACTGCTCGAAGTTCTCAGAAGAAACGGTATTATTCTTCAATTCACCCACCGGTGGGAAGAGTTACAGGCTCTTCTTGAGAGAATGCATATCATCGCTTCCAGTAACAAGATGGCAGAATGGGTAGCCCGAACAGAGATAGCAATGGGTGCCTACTACACAGCAATCATAGACATGGATAACTCCCTTGAACATTTACATAAATCTCTCAACATCTGTAGAAAAAACGGTTATGCCGAAATTGAAGGTGATGCTCTATGCAGCCTTGGTGTTATTGCAGGAATGAATCGCGAAGTTACCCAGGCAGAAGAACACTTTAAGAGAGCAAGAAATTTGTTTTCAGATCAGAAGAACCGCAAGGGTATGGCGAGAGCCCTTGGCAATCTGGGTATCCTGCACAGAAACACAGGTGAAACTGATAAAGCAATTGCCCTTCTTGAAGAAGTACTGGCAATTTTCAGGGAGATAGGAGATATAAGAAGCGAAGCCGTAACCCTCGGAAACCTTGGCAGTATGTATCAGGATAGAAATGATTCCTCCAGAGCAGAGGATCTTTTCAAAGGAGCAATTGAGATATTCCACAGACTGGGTGACAGAATGCCGGAAGGTGTATTTCTGTGCAATCTCGGGAATGTCTTCCGAGAAAAAAATCTCTTGGCGGACGCAAGAAAATCCTACTCCGAGGCTATGGATATCATGGAAGAAATCGGTGACAGGAGAACACTGGCCTGGATAATGACCAACCTGGGTTTGGGGTGCATTGCTGAAGATAATCTTGCGGAATCAGAAAAACTTTACAATGACGCTTCTCTTGTTTTCGCGGAAATCGGGGATGAAGAAAATAAGGCATCAGCTCTGGCCGGTATCGGATATGTGCAATACCTTTCGGGAAAAAAGGAATTGGCTCTTGATACTTTTGTGAAAACAAATGAAATAATCTCACGATTAAAACTGCCGCCTGTTGAATTTACAGAAACCTTTATAAGGCTTCGCAGAGGACTCATTGCTGATAACAGTTCAGACATTACTGTTCCGTGGCCGGAACACTGGGAGTTATCGAAACAGTAGTATCGGTCTGAAAATACAGTTCCAGAAATCAGATCGGTTGATCATTTCACTAACCCGGATTTTTACTCATTTCCACTCCCGAAGACCCATGGTCTGGCCTGTTTCACAATCAATTCATCGTCAGAAGTGATCTTGAATTCTATCTCCATGGCAAAGTATTGATCATCACTGTCTATACCATAAGCCACCCGGTAGTGATTGTGGATTCTTCTCAGATAATCCACCAGTTGTTCAATATGTTCGTCAGATAAAATCCTCTCGTCTGATGGAATTCGGTTCGAAAGACCAAGATACTGAACCTCTCTTATCACATTGCCGGTGATATTCTGTTCTGTTACAATAAATTCCTCCGGTACAGATTCTGATTCCGGATTCGTAACCATATCCTCTCCCAGTTGAACATTCACATAGTATCCGATAATGAAAGGATTAAATATGTTTCTTGTAACTGCGACTCCGTTTGCATGTTCGCCACTGAAACTCGGATGAACAAGAACACCCATTGCGCCTGATAAATGATCAATTCTGTGAAATTCTCTTTCATCAAAAGCTCGAAAAGTCCACATTCCAGCCCATACCTGCTTTATGGTTTCCGATAGATGCCCCTCATCCGCGTGGTGAGTAAAAGAACTGTAAAGGCCGGCGCCACTCCATCCCGACAAATCTTCATTATTCGTACTGGAACGACATCGCAGTGACACTCCCGGTTCAAACTGTGCTGCCATAACAGAGAGAGAATCCATCATCCACCCTGGAACTTCGCTCTCCCTGATTCTCTGCCGCAATTCCCGCAGCAAAACCTCCCTCTGTTCAACACTGGCGCTGAATTCATCCAGAGCAGTAAGCGAATCTACTGTATTATATAAATTGTTGTACTCCATAAATTTGTGATAATAGTAGAAAGGAATCGCGCATCCCCCGGGAACACTGAAAGACGGCAGACACCATGTAAGTTCACCGAGACTTGCGGCCTTCGCCCCGTATGCTTCTGAATTCGACAGCCTGATTTCATCAAGAGGCAGAATTTCACTCCCGGTAAGCACTCTGCGTAAAACCGTTACAGTATCAGGTCTCACGGATTCGAACCACTCCAATGCCTCAGATAATGGAATTTCTTCAATTGTGTACCCCTCCGGGAGTGCCGTTAATCGAACATATTTTCCGAGAAGGAATCGATACTCGGCGGTATCGGTAAATCCTGGTAAGTAAATGTTGGGGGTACCGTTCTGCATGGCCTTCAGGTTGATGTGAGAAAGGGGTGTTTGAGGAACAGTTGTGATTATTCCAGCCACATGGCTGATATCATTTGGTATTGATTCAAAAACCGGGATATCTCCCGCGGAGAATACACCTCGCGAACTTCCATCCCGGAGTACCCCGCAGGCCTCACCTGAATTGAGAACCGCATAGTCCACTCCACTGTACAATTCGAAGGTAAATATCACCGGCAGGCTGCTCTTTTCAAACATCTCATGCTCTTCATGGTAAATCCGCACCTGTGTCTCTCCAGTGGGATGATATACAATTTGCCCGGCTGCAAATTCCATTCCTGCTGTAATCAGTGAGAAAGACATCGCGGCATTGTTAAAATGGATTGGATCACCGGGCCAGAATTCAATCGCATAAATTCCACCGGAGTGACCGGGTCCGGTATACCTGTCGTGGGCTACTACGCTCCCGGCAATTAGCCTTCTGTTGAAATCTGTGTATGTCCATGTGTTAAAATCCAGCAGACTCAAATTCCACCCGAGAACTTCATTGAAAAATTTCCAGTGATATTCAAAAGTATTTGAGTTTATGAAATACAATTTCGGATTATCTGTGTGAATATCTGAAATAAGGAATTTTACCTCAGAAAGCTGAGTCATGGATGTCAAATTATCTCTGGAAGCCAGTCTGTCAAAAATCGCTCTTTCTTCTATCACTGAAGTTGCTTCAGGTTCGGTGGCAGCTCCAGGTGTCTCTCCATAAAGCTTCGTGCAGTATCCCCGTGCCACGAGAAAAAACAAACACGCCAGTACAGAATAAGCAGGCTTGAGATACTTGATAATCACTCCCTTCTCCGGTTGAAATACCATTTCCCCGGGAGAATATTCCCTGCGCCTTACAAAAACACAAGATCTCATCCATTGACGCAACTGACCAATTAGGTTAACTTAAAAATGCGACCGGGCTTACAGGGAGGTTTTGATTGAATAAGATCGTAGTACACCTTAAAAATGGAGAAATAGCAAAAGGATATACGGATGATTTTTCTCCTGAAAAGGCGGTGTTTCATCTTACCGGCATGAATGACCCGTTATGCATAGAAGAGATCAGGCTTGACAACCTCAAAGCGGTCTTTTTCGTAAAAGATTTCCTGGGTGATTTCCTGCATACTGACTCTCATGACTTCGGAGAAGCAACAGTTTCAGGTAAACATGTAATCATCTCTTTCTACGATGGTGAAATTCTATTGGGAACCTCAGAATCTATACATAGAGACAAAATGGGTTTCTTTATATTCCCCATCGATCCGAAAGCAAACACCAAGCGCGCATTTGTAATAAACTCGTTTATTGAAAGCATTGATATTGTCGAATAATATTTCTATTTCCTTGATTTTACCATAGGCACAAATCGAACGGCCAGATCCTCCTTCAGTTGAATTTTTCCATCTTTCCTTTTCAGTATAACCAGCCTTTGTGAAAACTTCCCTACCGGCAGTATCATTCTTCCATTTTCTTTCAACTGACCAATCAGAATCCGGGGGATCTCAGTTGGAGCGCAACTGATAATTATGGCATCAAACGGTGCTTTTTCCTGCCAGCCCGAGTAACCATCCCCAGGGAGAAGATGAACTCTGCTGCTTAAAGCCTGTGTTGCTCTCCGAGCCAGCTCAGGTATAATTTCAATTGTGAAGACTTCAACACCCATTTCGTCCAGAACTGCTGCCACATATCCGGATCCTGTTCCGATCTCAAGAACCTTTTCTCCGGGGATCAGCTTCATTTTTTCCAGCATGTACGCAACAACAAAAGGCTGCGATATGGTCTGATCACAACCGATTGGAAGTGGATAATCACCATAAGGATCTCCATGCTGCTGGAACCTGTAAAACTCCGGAACGAAAAGATGCCGTTCCACAATTCCCATGGCTTGCAGAACCCTGCTGTCACTTATCCCCATTCTCTCCAGAAGACTTACCATGTCCTTTCTCTGCTGACTCCTGTTGGGAATACTCATGAATCCTCCTTTGTCTTGCTTCCACTGTATTCTACTATGTTTGAGGTGTGCTATCACTCAAGGGAGATCTGTTGAAATATTTCGTACTGATGCTTTTGCCTGCTTTGCCTGCTTACCTCTCCGCCCATCCGCATATGTTTATAGATACGGAAATGGAAGTAAGACTACAGGGTGATATACTTGATGGCATAGAAATCACATGGCATTTCGATCCAATGTTCACAGCAGCAATAACCACTGATTTTGACAACAATGGAAACGGTCAATTTTCCGTTGGAGAAACCGCGGAAGTCTTCTCCAACGCTTTTTCCAACCTGGAGACTTCCGACTATTTCACATTTGTGAATATCGACGGGCAGATATACTCTCCCGCACAAATCGAAGAATTCTCTGTTTTCATGGAGGAAGGGACACTGGTTTACCGATTCTTCTGCCCTTTCAATATTCGCATAACGAATGGTGTTTTCAGTATTGCCATCTATGACAGCACATACTACTGTGATATTCTCTACCGCGAAGGTTCTCCCATTTCCATCAACGGCCCGGGAAGTGAAACCGCTCAATTTGAAATAGAACAGAACAACGACATCACGATATCCTACGGTGGAAGTATCTCCGTTTCCAGAGAAGGCAGCAGCTACTCCGGCACAGCATACCCCCAGCAGCTTGTCGTCTATCTGAATTCGAACTGATATGAAACCTGCTCTGTTCCTGCTTCTTCTACTGTTCTGCGTTCCCTCATTCGCCCAGCCCAACCCCTTTCTATCCGGGGGCTCATCTGGAGAATCAGAAACCACAGTCGTTACATCCGGTGGCCCGTCCACATGGCCGGTAATCAAAACCCTTTTTTCTAAAAGTGCCGCTGCTCAGCGAAAGCTTCAAAGATCAATTGCTGACACCATGACAGATGTCAATGAGACCGGCAGTATGAAAAGTATCTGGCTCCTTCTTGGGATATCTTTTGTTTTTGGCGTTCTTCACGCAATCGGTCCCGGACACAGGAAAGCAGTTCTTGTGGCATACTTCATGGGAGAAGGTACAAAACCTCTTAAGGGAATACTGACCGGCTTTCTTCTGGCTATGGTACACGCGGCAAGCGCCATTGTCCTCGTTGGTGGCTTTTATCTGTTCACAACCAGTTCTCTGCTGATTTCTGTCGACAAGGCACAGAATCTTCTATTTCCTCTCACATACGGAATCATACTTATCCTGGGTATCTGGATGATTGTACAGGGAATAAGAAATTACCGCTCAAAACAACACTCAAAGAAAAATAACAGAGGACTGGGAGGATTGATCCTCTCCGGGCTTGTCCCTTGTCCTGCTGCATCCGCGATAATGATACTGGCCGTTGCCGGTAAAGCCCTGCCGGTTGGAATTCTTTCGGTTACCGCAATGTCTCTGGGCATGGGAGTTCTTCTGGCAGCCGTGGGTCTGCTCACTATCCTCATGAGGAATCGCATGACAACTCTGCTTAAAGATCCAATCCGGGGAAAAAATCTTGAGTTCGGTCTTCAACTGCTCTCAGGACTTGCAATGACTCTATTCGGTCTGTTCATGATTCCGGGCAGTTTGTGATTTGCCTGAAGACTAACTTCCTCATTGGAGAAAAGATGTTTCCAGTTTAGATCAGCCCAGTGGGCAGACTCGATTCCAAACTCTCCATTGATAATATCTCAACGGATAGCCTTAGAGTTGCGTCCATCGAGTATCAGTCCATCAGGCACCTGAGACTCTTCAACTCAATCTGAGAAATTACATTCTTCGAAGGGCGGGAGCTATCCCGTCTTTTTCTATCATCAGCTTTTCAACAGGCTGCTGATGTATACCGGGCAACTTTTTTATTCAACATCTGCCCTGAGTCCAAGTATGGTCTCATCTGCAATTGTCAGGAAATAGCCATCCAGCAAAGGACGAATGCTCTGCCAGTAACCCAGCCATTCTTTGGCCTTTACTGAATCAATTACAGCCTGGGCACTGGACTCGGAGCGCTCCATCCACGCCGGAAACTCTGCTGTACCTATACGCTGCCCACCGTTAACATAAAAACCGCCAACACTGACAAGGAAAAAGATGTAAGCCTCCGACTCTGGAATGCTCATGTCCAGAAAGGCGGCTGTATTCACACCAATCGCATTTGACTCACCCAGGATAAAAACGTTGAGCGCATTGTACGCCCTGTCTGCATAATCGTCACAAAGCTCGAAGTCGCCCGATTCGAAAGCATCCATGCGAAGATCCTCGAACTGCTGCGCCAGTTCAAACGATAAAGCTATTTTAACTGTCTCCTGAAATATCTCCTCCAGAACAGCAGAATCCATTTCCCCGGAACCCTCAAGAGCAATGTTGATTCGGTCAATATCTGCCCAGAGTTCGGTATCTTCCACAAATACCGAACCCGCATATGCTGTTACGCCGCTCAACATCACTGTGAGCAGTAATCTCAAAACCATCTTCCCCTCCATTTCCTTATTGGTTAGGTTCGGCGGCTCGTTTTGCTATTGTTTCTCAACTAAGCTATAGGTAATGATCGTAGTAAACCCATCAACCTCACCGTTATCAACAGTTATTGTGTAATCCCAGTCACCCATGTACCCTATAAGAAGTGCTGATTCTTCAGCGGGCATGTTCAAATCTATGTTCTCAAGACTGCTGATAATGGCATCAGACACATCGGATACCCGATCATTACTGCCGAGAACAAGACCATACATCATGGTTCCACCTGTATCCTGTTGTTCATAACTACCCATAACAGTTGAATTTTCAATATCATAAATGGGAATCACATCCGGGAAACTCTCGGGAATATCTGCATCATAGTTGCTGTAATTAGTATCGGTTGGCCCCGAATCATACTCTGAATCCTCATCAGAAGACGAGGAAGTCGCGGAATTCGAGACATCAACATCTGCCTCCTGGTGTTCACCATCTGCGGTCGAAGTGTTTTCCTCCGCACTATCGCCCCCGATACAACCCCCAACAACAAACAATACAAGTGCGGCAAACAATATCGGAACTTTCGCGATTCTCATAATTACCCTCTTTCGGTAACCGTCCAATACCCCTTCAAAACCCCCGGCCAACCAAGCTCAAACCGCATCAAAACTGCTCCAGTCAAACTGAATCAGTTTTAAAAAACGATATTACACCCTTTCAGTAGTATAGTAACTGCAGCGCCAGCCGCTGTCAATGAGTTTCTTCAATAGTATTTCCGTTGCAATACACTGATCAGATTCATAACTGGACTTCCACCAATTCTACCCCCCGACACCTTAATTCTCCTATTGACATCATCACCGAATATAGTTACTATTTAGGTAGATGATAGTTACTTAGGAGGTGTCACATGAACAAGATTGTGGTACACGGTAATGATGGTAAAATATCAAAGGGTCATTCTTCCGATTTCACTCCCTCACTTCCCTACTTTCATCTGGCAACGGTTGAAAATCCATCCGACTCGGTCAAATTCTGGCTGGACAACCTCAAAGCTGTTTTCGTTGTTATGGATTTCCAGGGAGACTCTCTGCATCGGGACACCCACGACTTCGATCAGGCTCCTTCCTCGGGAAAGCACATCGTTGTAAACTTCAAGGATGGAGAAAAGCTCTATGGTATCTCCGAGTTGAGTCACAGGAATTCAACCGGCTTCTTTATCTTCCCGACTGACCCGGACTCCAACACCATAAGAGCTTTTGTAGTCAGCTCCGCCATTGCAAGTGTTGATATAACAGAATAGCTCAGATCCTGAGGCTGGTTTTTTGATTGAGGAGTGGGTAGATTGGTACTGGTTTTCTGAGACTAACAAAGGAGTTTATTGTGAATAAAATATTTTTATGCCTTTTTCTGGTATCCGCCCCCGCTTTGGCGGATACAGAATGGACTTTTCCATTCACCGAACTAGAAGCAAACTGGAACAGTCCATCTCCCTGGACCATTGATGCCACAGGAGCACACTACGCCGACCCACTGAACAATGAACTTGACTGGACATACAGCACACTCAGCAGCGGAGTAATGACCATTCCAGAAAATGTTACATCTATCACCATAGAATTTATGAGTGGATACGATTACTACGGATATGTAATGGACGGTGGATCGTATATCTCCATTACTGCCACAGCGGATACAGGCGCACTGCCTATTTCTCTTGTTGATGTATCGGATGGCATCAGCAGCTTTAACTACACCTCCTATGAAGGCTCGGATACCACTCTGGTTTCCTGTGTACTACCTGTTCAAACTGGCGATGATCTTGAACTCAACTTCACAGGCGGCATTGATACTTATGGGGATATCTGCTTCGCTGATCTCTATTGGATTCTCTGGGATATGATCATTATCGGACATGATGACAGCCGACTTGAATGTATAACCTGGGCACAGATTAAAAACAGTTTCTAGGAGCGTGTGACCGAGAATATCCTCCCCCTGAAATTTTCACACTCTGTTACAAAGGGTTCACAACTCATTGACCCTCACCTCTGATGTACTCGTTTGAAGAACCAGGAGCGTGTCTGACAATAGGCGCTGTGCAGTTACGCCGCAGGATCGAGTCAGAGAGCAACGAAACCAATACCGGTGTGCGTCCTGCGATAGCAAAGAATTCGTGCGGATTTGAAGAAAAAGCAACA
>JAUVJW010000108.1 GCA_030596465.1 Candidatus Fermentibacteraceae bacterium
ACGATTTATCGTAACAGGTCTTCTGGTGACCGGAAAAGTATCGGGGGAGGGTTCAATCTGAACAAACTGCCCGGGAAGGGCGGAAGAAGCAATCTCAGCACAGTCAAAAACCAATTTTATGATACCTGGAAGCACCTGTTCACAGTGCTTTACTACACAATCAGAATCTTGAATTGAACCCAATATCTACTCCTCTCCGTCTCCCGGGTCTTCCTCTTCAAGTCCCACAGCCCTCCTCAAAGCCGCTTCTCTACCCTGGGGGGTCTCCGGGTAGACATCTGTAAGTTCATTCAGGTAACTACTGACAGTCCCGCCATCCATCCTTGCTCCCTCTGCGGCAACATAGGCTGCCCACAAAGCCTCCGCTCTTACTTCATATCCGAATGGAGACTCAAGAAGATCGTCAAGACTCGACCAGGCAGACTCCCAGTTTTGATTCTCAATCTGTGCCCATGCTCTTTCCAGAACTGCGGATGGTCTGGAAGCAGCCGCGATTCCGAGTGAAAGCCCAAGCCTCTCTTCGATCAGACCCGCGAGATCGCTCCGGGGTATTCTGTCAAGTACAGACAATAAAACGATTTCAATTGAGTCGGAAGGAATTTCACCATAATCCGACAGGAAAACCCGGGCCATGGAAGAAAACAAAATGTGGTCTGAATCGATAACCTCACGGAACCTTTCCAGAGCTTCGGTATCCATTCCGTAAAGATCAAGTCTTTTCTCCGCAGCCAGCAGACTGTAGCGTACCTGTTCCTCTCCTCCGGCTGTATTCGCGCTGTCGGAATAGGTTATGTATAGATTGAGATTTCTCTGTCTGTCTGCCGCAAGCCTCAACCACATAAAATCACCTGAGCGTGAGGCACATTCGATTAGAGCCAGAAGAGCGTCGTCATACCTCTCCTCCTGCTCAAGAAGAACAGCCCGGCGGAACAAAGCCTCCGCGCCTGTCTCTCTGTAGCTGTCTATCTCCGCGGCATCCAGATAAGCGGTAAGAGCCCCTTCTATGTTACCGGCCAGTTCATCCGCTCTGCCTTTGAGAAGAGAAATATCAGCCATCTCCCTGTCTGAACGGTAACCCTGCAAAAGCCTGTTGAGCTCCTGAGAGGCTTTCTCCGGCATCCCGGCCTCTACATAACATTCAGCAGCGGTGGCCAGAGCTCTGTAAAAAACTTCACCCCTCTCCTCAATAGCAGTAGCACGCAGGCACATAACCGCACCGCTGTCGGGCATTCCAAGAGCCGTCAGGATTTCTCCACCGGTAATGTAGTACTCTGCCTCCAGGCTGTCTCCACCGGATGGAGTAAGTGTGTCAAAAACAGAAACGGCTAATTCAGGATGGCCGGATTTCAGATATGCTTTGCAGAGAAGCAGCCTGCTCAGCGCATGACTTCGATTGTCCTCGCTTGAGACCTCCACCAGAGCTGCGGCAGCATCGTTGAACCTTCCAAGTTCAATGGCTGCTTTTCCCTGACCGAGCCTTGCCTCGTCAAGAAGAGACCGGTCATCAGTCATGACGATTACAGAAGCAAATGACATCATGGCTTCCTGAAAATCACTGGTGCCACTTCCCATGAGCGATCTCTGTCCCCGCAAAAGCAAAGCATTCCCAAGAAGCAACTGTGCGTCGTCTACCCACCTGCTGTTCGGATACCGCGCAAGAACCCTTCCAGCGCCGGCAACAGCGTTGTCCAGCAGATCTTTCTCGTGTTGCGCGGGATCATCGGGATGTTCCCGTGCATAATCAAGCGCTTCCTCGTAACTGAAATTGGCATTGTAGTATGTGTTGTAGTAAGCACATCCCCCCATAAGAAGAATCAGAACGGAAACAACAAGCCTAAACAAATTCATCCTCCCTGTATAGCTCTCGTCGGAACCAGACCCGTAAAACTTTACCGGTAATTTTCTTCCCTAAAAACGGCGAATTTGATGATCTGGAAAAAGTTCTCGAGTATATCCACTGTCTTTCCGGATCAAACAGAACCATATTCAACGGCTTCCCGGCAGCTATTTCAGGAGGCAGTGTACCCAGAATCGCGGCTGGCGCGGTAGTAAGCAGGCGAATGATATCCATTGGATGCATTCCAGCCTCTCTGCCCAGAATGTCCAGGGTTACCGGAAGAAGAGTCTCAAGGCCGATAATTCCAAAGGCAGCCGTAGAAAGTGGCAATTCCTTTCTTGTGGAGGTATGGGGCGCATGATCACTGGCAACAGCAGTAACCATGCCCTCTCTAACCATGTGAACAATTTCTTTCCTGCTTTCTTCTGATCGAAGGGGAGGATTCATCTTTGCAATAGGCCCCAGATCAATCACTGCCCGTTCATTCAGAGCAAGGTGATGGGGAGTAACATCACAGGTAACTCTCAGCCCCTCCAGAGAAGCTTTGTAAGCCAGTCGAACGCTTTCCGGTGATGACAGATGTGTAAGATGAAGTCCGGCCCTGCTCCCGGAATTACGGAGAATACCAATACACCTCTTCACATCAAGATACTCAGCACTTTCCGGTATTCCCTTTACCCCTGTTTCGGTGGAGGCCAGACCAAGATTAACGGCTCCTCCCGCTGCCATTGCCGTCACCTCGGGATGTTCAATTACAACCCCATTGAACGGAGCAACACGGAGAAAAGCCTCCATAAGAGCCTTATCACTTTCCACAGGACAGCCATCATCGCTGAAGCGGGTAATACCACTCCCGGCAAAGCTTTCAAGATCGGTACAGTTCACTCCGGCGCTACCCATGGTAACACATGGAATTGGCACAATATCGGCAAGTCCAAGTGATTCCCCCTTCTTTTTTACAGACAGCGTGAGATCAGCTGAATCGAGAGGCGGTGTTGTGTTGGGCATCATACCCACGCAGGTCACACCACCGGCAACAGCCGCGCGAAGCCCGGTTTCAAGGGTCTCTGCATCTTCGTATCCCGGTGTTCTAAGATGAATATGCAAATCAACAAGACCAGGAAACAGCCATAACCCCGACGGGGTGCCGGATGTCTTACGGATCCATTGTACAGAGTCGTGCTGGAAAGCTACATCAACAATTTCATCAAAGTTCCTGACGGGATTAAAAAGTCTCACCCCACGCAGAATTTCATTTGTCTCATCCATTGGTTCAGTCCGAGTAGTCCTTTCCATCATCTGCCTCAGATCCTCCATCAGGTGCATTTGCCGCTGTGGAATCACCTCTGTCGGCAACTATCCCTCTCACCGGTGTTGAGTTCCAGTCTTCTCTCTCAGCAATTGCTTTTATTACTTCCGAGCCCAGACCCACAGAACCAAATGCTTCAAAGAACCTCAAAGCCCATTTCTCTGTTTCATCAAGTATCCTCTTCCTGTACTCTCCGGGTAAAGCCATTATCTCCGCGTGGAAGGGAAGATTGAGCTTCTTGTAATTCCCGGAGTTCCTGTCCCACCCTTTTGCGTCAGCAGCCTTGACCATTTTATTCCAGAGTTCAACTGGAATACCCCTGTCAGCCCTTTTCACATAACTTCCCCCGTCCATAACAGCATTACCGCTGTCCGGATCCATCTCAAGACCAAAAACAATATTCTGCCAGAGGGTGCCCACATTGCCCTTGTTTATGCCGTACTCCCTGAAATGCCCAACCTTATCAAGGGGGGTTCCACTGATGCCGTGCTGAGCAATCGTTACACCGTACTTCGCTATAGCATCGGCAATAGCTCTGGTGCGTTGCAGATCAATACCTTCATCCTCTCCGGCTGATGTATCGTATGTGCCGTGCTTTGATCCGTTACTTATGGCTAAAAAGTCCGGAAAAATGCCCCAGGCGTTCAGTCCGCCTATGTAGTACTCCGCTTCCTCAACTGTAGTAAGAACTCCCGCGCCTTTAATCTCGCCAACCTCTGTTTCAAGGCCAATGTAGGGTGGTATGTGCATGGCAAGGTCTCTTGTGTACATCAGGTTTTCCCAGTCGTGATTATGAGAAGCGTCAATGGCCACAGAGGTCCAGCCCCTGGAAATGGCATCAGGAACAACCTTGACAGCATCCATAAGATCCTCCGGTGACTTTATGGCAAAGTGATCCATGTGAAGGGAATAAACCACCTGGTCACCAAGCAGGCTGGAATAATGCATGGCAATGGAAGGCAGGTTTACAAAATTAACACCTGTGTATGTTGCCTCTGATTTTGCCAGTTCAAGAAGAACAAAACTGTCTGCTTTCTTAGCCGCTGTGAGTATTCCAAGAGCGCTGAGTGGATTCCTGATGTTGCAGGCCATAACAATAGCATGATTTTCTTCAGCAACTCTGGCTATATCACGACCGCTTACAAGGGCACATCTGCTCCCGGGTAAAGCGTCTATAACATTCAGTGGCCTGAGGTGCAGAAATTTCCTGTAGAGTAACGCGTCCATTCTTTGTCTCCTTTTTCGTTATTATTTCGCTTACCGCTCAAAACCTGTATAGTTTGAATATGCTTGAAAGGGCAACGGGGAGGAAACACTTTGGCGAAAGCACCTGATTGGAAAATAGTACTTCTTGGATGGCCATTGAGCATTTACAATATTTTTACAATCACTATACTCATTCTTTCCCGGTATCTCTTCCGCTTTGACAGTATCGTTGTTATAGATTCTCTTCAAGTTATTCTTTGCCTGGAGGCTGTTGCACTTTTCATTGCCATTCTCAGTTCAACAAAAGGCTGGAATGACATCAAAAGCAGACCATGGCAGATGATTCTCAGCGTGTTTTTCCTCGCCGGGGGAATAACTGCTGTCATAAACGGTGAAATCACCGGAAACATCCACGGATGGACAATTTCCCAGGTAGCAAATGGCTATCTTACCGCTATGGCGTTTGTTATGATATTCAGCGAATTAATTAAGCTTGCCAGTAAAATATCACCTGCTCTTATCCTTGGATCAAGCTTCAGTATGGTCATTCTTCTGGGCACAGCTCTTCTTATGACTCCAAGAGCCACCACAGCGGGCATTTCAGTCATTGATGCTCTTTTCACCTCTGCCAGCGCAACATGTGTAACCGGTCTTATTGTTATGGATACAGGTATTGACTTCACCTTCACAGGGCAATTGATAATTCTGATCATGATTCAGGTGGGAGGTCTGGGATTGATGACTTTCGCAGCCTTCTTCGCAATGTCTTTCGGACAGCAGATGGGGCTGGCCGGCGCCAGAAACCTGTCCCGACTCATGGATAACGATTTTACAAATGATTTGAAACACATGCTGCTGTCTATTCTCATCTGGACCTTGATTTTTGAAACTGTTGGCGCGCTGTTACTTTACAATACCTGGTCTGGAATAGAAACGCTGGAATGGTCAACGGCACATACCGTATGGCAATCCATTTTTCACAGCATCAGTGCCTTCTGCAACGCCGGATTCAGCCTGAACTCCACAAACCTCGAGATCTTCGCTGATTCCCCGTCAACTTCGTTGATCATTGGTACGATGATTATTCTGGGCGGTCTGGGATTTATGCTTCTCACCACACTTGGAAGACACTGGCTCATGAGGATGAAGGCCGGAAGAAAAAGTATTCTTCCTGTTCAAACAAGATTCGTGCTGCTGATAACCGCAACTCTTGTGGTTCTTGGCTCAGGTTTATTTCTTGATCTTGAATGGAACAATTCCCTGACAGGAATGAGTATCTGGCAAAAACTGGCCAACAGCTACCTTCAAGGGGTTACCACCCGTACCGCAGGATTTAATACCGTGCCGACTTCCACTCTCCTTTCTCCTGTGAAATGGTTTTTCCTTATCCTCATGTTCATAGGTGCTTCTCCCGGAGGTACCGGCGGCGGAGTAAAAACAACTACTATCGGACTTCTGCTGCTCTCCCTGAGATCCCTGATTCTCCGAAGAAAGTCTCCGGAAATCTGGAGAAGACAAATTCCCAATTTTGACCTTCAGCGAGCTGGTGCCATTCTTCTCATCGGAATGGCAACCTTCAGCGTCAGCAGTTTCCTTCTTCTCATAGCGGAAACCGGGAGTGAAAATCATTTCTCCACCGCGGATTATATTTTCGAGTCGATGAGCGCATTTGGAACTGTGGGTCTTTCAACAGGAGTTACTTCACATCTGTCCTCCGCGGGGAAATGGATCATCATTTTTACAATGTTTATTGGAAGAATCGCACCGGCAACCCTGGCTGCGGCTACCTCAAGAGTCAAGACTTCACTGTACAGTTATCCCGAAGCCAGAATAACAATAGGGTAGGAAATATGAAGAAAAAACCCAAGAAAATCGCAGTTATCGGCCTGGGCACTTTTGGGAGCAGCCTGGCAAATGAACTGATTATGCAGAACGCAGAAGTTGTTGCAATTGACATCAAACAGGAGCTTGTGAACAACATATCCAACAACGTTTACAATGCAATCTGCTTTGACTGCACAAACGAGAAGCAACTGGAGGGATACGGAATCGGGAACCTTGATCTGGCTATAGTGGCCATAGGTGAAAATTTTGGAAACACTGTAATAATTACAAAAATCCTCAAAGATCTCGGTGTTACAGTATACAGCCGGGCAAGCAACGACAGAGAGGAAAAGATTTTAAATGCCGTGGGCGCTGACAAGGTCTATCGCCCGGAACATGAACAGGGGATTACCGAGGCCAGAGCTATCACTTATTCAGGAGTAAAGGAATATGTGCGGTTGAGATCCGGCATGGATCTCATAGTCACCGAACCTGTGAAAACCCAGGTTGGAAAAATGATCAGAGATCTGGGTATTCGCAGAACTTTCGGTATAAACATCGCCTTCTTTGGAAAAATGAAGGAGAATGGCGAGTACGATTACAGAATTCCAAACCCGGAAGATGTACTCAATGAAGGTGATCTCCTGTGGCTGATCGGGTCAAACAAAGACATCAGG
>JAUVJW010000062.1 GCA_030596465.1 Candidatus Fermentibacteraceae bacterium
ATGGCCGATGATGGTGAGTGGAAACCCACACGAAAAGGCATTACTCTTAATCCCGACCTGATGAAAGAAGTGCACCAGGCTCTGGGAAAAGCTCTTGAGGAAATTGAAAACGCAGAAGGTACAGATACAGAATAGCCTTCGTTACCAGCTGGCCACGCCATCAATTATGTGACTGTGGCCACCTGGATCTCCAGGAAATTTAACCGCATTCCGAGTATCCGCACTCAAGTGCGCATGAGACACAACCTGATTCATACTTCAAAGGACCTCCACAAAAGGGACATGCCCCGGCAAGATTATTGACTGAGGATGAAGAACCGGAGTCTTCTTTTACAATAACTGTCATATCGGGTTCTTTTTCAAGCAACCCTTTCATCTCGCTTTCCCCGCTCTTCATGTGCCACTCAAGAGCCTTACCCATTGCATCCGCGCAGGACAGTATTCTGATTCCGTTCTGCCATGCAAGTCTGTGACAACTGATACCCTTGAGTTCACTGGCAATCTCTGAAGGATGAACATGGCTTCTTAAAGCAAGGGACACCAATCGGCTTATGGCTTCACTCTGACTGGCGGCGCATCCACCGGCTTTTCCCATCTGACTGAATATCTCAACGGGACCGTGTTCATCCTCATTGATGGTCACATACAGGTTGCCGCATCCCGTCCTGATTCTTCTTGTAACCCCTCTTGTAAGCTCCGGGCGGGGTCGGGGACCAACCAGAACCGGTTGCTTTTCTGTTTCCGGCTTCTCCAAGTTCAGGTTCAACACCTGCTTGTCACGGCTTCCATCCCTGTAAACAGTAACTCCCTTGCACCCCAGTTGCCTGGCAAGACGAAATACCTGCGCCACATCCTCACGGGTGGCATCTGACGGAAGATTCACAGTTTTGGAAACAGCGTTATCCGTATACTTCTGAAAAGCAGCCTGCATTCTCACATGATAAGAAGGGCTGATATCATGCGAGGTAACAAATACCTCACGCACATCCTCCGGAACTTCATCCAGATCTTTACAGGTACCCTTTTTCGCAATTTTCTTTATAAGTTCTGCTGTATGAAAATGTCTTTCCATCGCAACTCTTGCGAATTCCGGTACAACTTCATGAAGCTCATCACCCTCGTCCAGCAGATTTCTCCGGGTATATGCCAGAGCGAAAACAGGCTCAATTCCGCTGGAGCAACCGGCAAGAATGCTGATGGATCCTGTAGGCGCTATGGTAGTAACAGTAGCGTTCCTTACAGGGGGAAGATTTCTCACATCAAAAAGACTGCCTTTAAAATTGGGAAATGCCCCTCTTTCCCTGGCCAGATCAGAACTGGTCTGCCTTCCTTTGTCCGCAACAAAACTCATTATCTCTTCAGCGAGGACAAGGGCTTTCTCGCTGTTGTATGGGATAGACAACCTGAACAGGAGGTCGGCAAAACCCATAAGACCCAGACCGATTTTCCTGTTACTCATAACCATCTCAGAGATTTCTGGAAGCGGATACCTGTTTACTTCAATAACATCATCAAGGAATCTCACTGCGTTCCTGACAGTTCTTTCCAGACGGCTCCAGGCTACCTCAGGATGTCCGTTGGAACCTCGCCTGACCATGAGAGAGAGATTCACGGAGCCCAGATTGCATGCTTCAAATGGTAGAAGCGGTTGCTCCCCGCAAGGATTTGTAGCCTCAATTTCTCCAATATGCGGAGTGGGATTCGCCTCATTTATTTTGTCAATGAAGATAAGACCGGGCTCCCCGCTCGCCCATGCAGAGTCTACAATTTTTGAGAAAATGGATTTTGCGCTACGCTTTTCCACTCTCTCTCCGGTACGGGGATTCACAAGTGAGAATTCCTCTCCTCTATCAACAGCGTTCATGAAAGTATCTGTAGCTCCAATGGACAGGTTAAAATTGTTCAGAAGACCCATATCCTGTTTCACTGTAATGAACTGCTCAATATCCGGGTGATCCACACGGAGAACCGCCATATTTGCGCCCCGTCGAACACCGCCCTGTTTAACTGTTTCGGTTGCGTGATCAAATACTGTCATGAAGGAGATTGGCCCGCTGGAAATGCCTTTGGTGGAATGTACACAGTCATTTGCCGGTCGAATTTTCGAAAATGAGAACCCAGTTCCGCCACCGCTTTTGTGAATCAGGGCAGTGTTTTTAACAGCACTGAAAATACTGTCCATGCTATCCTCAACGGGAAGTACAAAACAGGCGGAAAGCTGACCAAGTTCTTTCCCGGCGTTCATTAATGTTGGTGAGTTCGGAAGAAACTCTTTGCGTGCCATCATGTTGTAAAACACTGTAGCCCACTGCCCCGTATCCCCGTCCCACTCCAGCTCGGCATCAGCTACACATGAAGCCACTCTCCACAACATCTCAGATGGCGTTTCCAGAATTTCACCATCACCACTCCTTGCAAGATAACGCTTCCTGAGAACCATTTCAGCATTCGGGGTAAATGATGGGGTAACAAGATTTTCAACAAGGGGCTGCTCCCGCTCTTCTTTTTTCTCTTCTGTATTAAAAAAGTCTTCAAACAGACCGGATTCTTTCTCTGACACAGTATCTCCCCTCAGATGTTACATTTCACCGAAATTATCAATATTTAGTGTCTAAAGCAAGCCCCAGATACTACAGGTTGTGGATGTACCTGTTCCTCCGTCACATACGAGTACAAGAAAATTAGTAAGTTTACCCCACGCCCGATAATCACAGCCCTTGCCGAAAGGGGCAGCTTTTGCTAATGTTCCACTTATGGGGGGTTGATGAAGACAAAGTCTAAAAATCGACTGGCATTTGAAGATGAGGTGATGTCCAATCTGGACAGCATGTACAGATATGCATTGCACCTGGTCAGAAATCCCGAAGATGCCGGAGATCTGGTTCAGGAGACTTGTGCCAGATCGCTGAAAGCTGCGGACAAATTCAAGCGGGGAACTAATGCCAGGGCATGGTTGTTTGCAATTATGAGAAACATATTTTTTAACCAGTACAGAGCCAAGAGCAGAGGTGAAATTCCCAGTGACTGGACGGATGAAGTGGTGTCGGGAGATCAAAGATTCACCGGGAGTGTGTGGCCGCAGCCGTTTGAGATGTTTCTCCGTAGCGTGATGCGTGAAGACATTGATAAAGCTATGGACGAGCTCAGTGCTGATTTTCGCAGCGTTGTACTGTTGTGTGATGTTGAAGGGTTTTCTTATGCCGAAGCGGCAGAGCTACTTGAAATTCCTGTGGGAACAGTTAGATCAAGACTGCACAGGGCTAGAACTTCGCTACAGAAAATGCTGAGCCAATGGTTCAATGAAGGGTTGGAAGCCGATGAGTCCTGAATGTGTTTTTGTGCTGGATCATTACAATGACTACATCTCTGGAGAACTGACTCCCGAAAAAATAGCCCGTGTGGAAAATCACCTGATGAGCTGTCCCCACTGTGAAAAATTTCTTGGGAGAGCCTTCAGAATCCACGGACACACCGTTGGTCTGCTCCGGATTCCTGCTCCCCGGGTTCTCCGGAAATCCATATCCAACCTGTTAGACAAAGCTTGAAACTCCGATCTGGAATTCTTTCAGCAGCTGGCACGCTTGTTGCGTTCGTGCCTTTAATACTGTTCCGATCTCCTGCAAATACGGTGAGATCCGGGAACGAACTCTCAACTATATCCTGGATACTGGCGGAAAACGAAGGAGAAGGCAGCTGGGAATTATACCCTATGACCATCACTGTAGAGATCGGAGAACTGGTCACTTTTGCCACAATTGAAAACTGCGGAACAACTGTCCGACCGAATCTGAGATTGCCGGACGAAATACCATTTCCACTTGATTATACGCAAACAAACGGCACCGTATCAATAATTTTCAGTAAGGTTCCTTAATTATGAATAAAAAATCTGCCTTTCTCATTGTTCTCCTTTCTTTTGCTGTAACAGGCTGTAAAGACCGGGGGAATACCGTTGTTGCCCCTGTAGAAGAAGTAATTCCAGTACTTTCCATACCGGGAACAATTCTTCTTCCTGATACAGATGGTTTCCTTGAGATGGATGAGAAAAACTACGATGCGATTCTTCTATACTGCTGGCTGCCTTTAGGTGAATATCCGGAAAGCGAATGTGATCTGGAATTTCTTGCAACTGTACACGAAAGGGGAATAACTCCCGTTCCTGTTCAGTTCAGCCCAATGGTGCGCAATGCCTCTCAGACTCAGCTGAATACACTTGGAATACCCATCAGTGTTGCTCTGGGAGATGATGAACTTAAAGACTTTCTTGTAACAGACCATCTTCCCGTTGCTGCTCTTGTGCGAAGTGATGGCACTGTTGTCAGAGCCAGCGGATTCGGTTGTGTGGAAAGGACTCTGCGGGGAATCCAGTGAACCATTACTTCATCAGCGACATACATCTCTATCCTTCAGGAAAACACCATCCCGGTCGAGAACCCTTAAAGAGATTCCTCAGGGAACTTTCTGGAAATGAACCTGGAAAACTATGGATTCTTGGTGATCTGTTTGATTACTGGTTTGAGTACAGCACGGCGATTCCTGCGGGCTTTTCAGACATACTGGCGTTGCTTAAAGATATGTCAATAAATGGCTGGGAAGTGTTCTTTCTTCCGGGCAACCATGACTGGTGGTGCGGAGACCGGCTGGCAGCCGAAACCGGAATGCATATAATTTACAAGACTACCCACTCCAAAGTGATTGACGGCAGGAAAACCATTATGGCTCACGGTGACGGCCTGGGAACAGGTGACAGGGGTTACAGGATAATGAAACCTGTAATAAGATCAGCTATCGCAAGATTTCTTTTTTCAATGCTGCACCCGACACTGGCCACCGGCATTGCCAGCGCCTTTTCTCATACAAGCAAAAGAATTCTCCGCAAACAGGTGGATTCCATCCCGGATTACCTGACCCGCTGGGTAATAAGTCAGGCAAACAATGGCACTGAACTTGTGATCACAGGCCATACCCATTGTCCCTCTGTGGTGAACCACGGAAATCTTATTCATGCGTCACTTGGCGACTGGATTTCCCACTTCACATACTTGAGGGTAGGCGGAGGGGAGATAAATCTATATGAATATCAATAATGAAGTGTTAATTACAGTTGTCATTCCAGCATACAATGAGGCCGACAGCCTCCCGGAATTGCTCAGAGAAATAAGAGAGGCCCTGAAGAATCACAATTGGAACGCTGTGGTCATTGATGACGGAAGCAATGACAACTCCTGGAAAACAATTTCTGATCTTTCCGGGGAGTACCCGCTTAAGGGGCTTAGATTCGGGGCAAACCTGGGAAAGGCAGCAGCTCTGGCAGCAGGATTCGATCAGGCCAACGGCCAATTCATTGCCACCCTTGACGCCGACCTCCAGGACGACCCCGCAGAGATTCTTCCTATGATTAACATCATGGAAAAAGATGGGCTGGATCTGATCAGCGGATGGAAAAAAGTACGGCATGATCCTGCGGGAAAACGGCTGCCTTCAAAAATATTTAACCGTGTTGTAGGACTCACAACGGGAATTCATCTCCACGATTTCAACTGCGGATTGAAAGTTTACAGAAGCGCCGCGGCCAAAACTCTTGAACTGTACGGAGAAATGCACCGCTATACACCAGTTCTTGCTTCTCGAAACGGTTTCAAAGCAGGTGAAAAAACAGTTAACCACCGAGCCCGTAAACATGGACACAGCAAATACGGTCTGGCAAGGTTTTTCCGGGGCTATACAGATCTGATTACAGTTCTGTTTCTGGGACGCTATTCCTACCGTCCTCTTCACTTTTTCGGCGGTATCGGCACTCTACTCTCTCTTTCCGGCTTTGCGATTAATATGTACCTGTCAATACTCTGGCTGGGGGGTGAATCCATCGGCAGAAGACCTCTCCTTCTCATGGGTGTGCTTCTTATGCTGGTGGGATTTCAGCTTATATCAATGGGATTGCTGGGAGAAATGATTCTCCGTTTCAATCCCCGTAAGCCATACACAATAACCTCACAGACAAAATGAAAATAGCTCTGATCAGCCCTCTTCCACCCTACAGGGGGGGAATTGCACAGTTCGGGAAAATGCTTCTTTCCGCCCTGAAAAACGAAAACTGTGATGTTACCGGCGTAAACTATTCACATCTTTATCCCGATTTTCTTTTCCCCGGAAAAACACAGTACGAAGAGGGATACGACCGAGTTGAGGGGCTTCTGCATTCCTATCAGCCCTTCTCCTGGAGAAAGACAAAACAAGCCATCAAAAACATAAAACCGGATCTTATTATCTCTCAGTGGTGGCATCCGTTCTTCGCCCCGTGTCTTACTGCAGTGAACCCTGCAGGTATCATGTCGGTTGCCATCTGTCACAATATCATACCTCACGAGTCTTTTCCTTTCGCAAAAACTTTTTCTAAAAGGTTCTTCAACAAACAGGATTTACTCGCGGTTCACTCAAAACCGGCTGAAAATCAGGCAATTGCCACCGGCAGAAAAGTTGTCAGGCTGTTTCATCCAATCTACGACCAGTACATTGGAACAGGGTTATCCAGAGAGAAAGCCAGAAATAAACTGAAATTGAAACCTGACCAGAAAGCGCTTCTTTTCTTCGGTCTTGTGAGAAAATACAAAGGGTTGGATATTCTTGTTGAGGCGTGTAACCTTCTCCCCGAAGAATATCGGATTATTGCCGCCGGCGAAAACTACACCGACCACGATTTCAATTCTCCAAGACTTCTCCGGGAAAACTCCTTTATTCCTGACAGCGAGGTTGGAACCTGGTTTAATGCCGCCGACATCGTTGTTCTGCCTTACAGAAGAGCATCCCAGAGCGGTATCGCTCAGATTGCGCTTGCATTCGGTAAACCCATGGTTGTCACGAACAAGGGTGGGCTGGCTGAAACTGTTGACCAGGGCAGAACAGGAATTGTTGCCGACCAGGCAACCCCGCAAAGCCTTGCTGAAGCTATAATGGAATGCTCCGCGCTTGCAGGCAGAGAAATCACCGCTGAGAGAATTGCTTCCAAAGCTTCAGAATTCTCCTGGTCATCCTATGTAAAAAAACTTTTGAGAGCAGTATCATGAATGTATTTCTAACAGGTGCCTCTGGTTTCATTGGCAGATACATCAGACGGGCTGCTGAAACAGCCGGCCATACAGTAATCACCCACAGCTATTCAAAACAGGGAACCTTTTCAAAACTGCCGCCTGGAATTGACCTTGTTGTGAACAGCGCAGGAAGGCTTGGTGGTCAGGGCGCGCCTTCCGAAGAACTCAGGGCTGCCAATGTGCAACTTCCTGTTACTCTGGGCAAACAATGCCGCAAAGCTGGAATTCCCCTGATTCACCTGAGTACTCCGGGTGTAACAGGTCTTTCAGCCAATGCCGGGGAAAACTTTCGGTATGATCCAATGGGAAATTACGAATCCACGAAAGTAGAAGCAGAAAAACAACTGTTATCAAACTGCCCCGGAGTTACAATTCTGAGACCGGATTTCGTTTTCGGTCCCGGCGATATGCACAAATTTCCTCTTTTCCGGCAGGTTCACAAAGGATGGTTCCCCCTTGTAGGGACGGGCTCCGCCAGAACAAGACCTACCGATGTTCGTGATGTCGCCGATGCTGTTCTTAACAGCTTTCCGGGAAAAGTTCTTTCAAAAGGGATTTACAATATTGGCGGCCCGGATGTTCTGTCTGTAAAGGAAATCGCGGAATACATTTCTGTAGCTATGGGCAAGTCAGTAAGATTTCTTCCCATACCCCGTTTCGTTTTCAGAACAGTACTGACATGGGGTCCACTCTGCCCGAAGGCTCTTTCCAGAAGTCGGTACTCTCTTTTTGGAATGGACAGGTTCTGCAACACAGACAAGGCGCGAAAAAAAGGATTTATTCCATCCCGCTCTTTCAGTCTGACAGCCATTGATACAGTCAAGTGGTACAGAGGTCAGGGGCTTCTGTGAACAGTAAAAAACTTACCCGGGTGTCAAAAGTGGCCCTGTTCATTCTTGCGGTTGCGGCAGTGCTGATTCTCTGGAAGAATGGCGGTGACTGGCTTGAGGAGATAGACAAATACAGCTGGAATCTCAACATCGGTGAGCTTGTACTTTCAGCGGTACTTCTTTCTGTTTCTCTCGCTCTTACTCCGTCGGGATGGGTTCTGATATGCAGATCCATGGGGTCACGAATTCCGGCGGGAGATATGTTCGCGGCCTGGTACGCCAGTCAGCTGGGAAGATATATCCCGGGTAAAATCTGGTTGTTTGCCGGCAGAGCAGGCTTTCTGAAGGCGCGTGGAATGAAAATGGGACGGGCGGCGGCAACCACCGCTTATGAACTGTTCTTTACGGTGGCCTCAATCGGATTGCTTGTTATGGCGCTTGCGGCTGTCAGCCCGGAGGTATTTCAGCATACCGGAGGAA
>JAUVJW010000089.1 GCA_030596465.1 Candidatus Fermentibacteraceae bacterium
GATTTCGGTATTGGTGACCCTGACATGCCCACCCCTGATGCTATTGTGAAGGCTGGACAGGAGGCGATGGCCGATCCGGCAAACCACAGGTACCCCGACGGAGCCGGGAGCGACTCCTTTCGGGAAGCATGCGCCGGGTGGATGGAAAGCCAGTTCGGCGTTGAGTGTGAAACCGCCGCGGTTATTGGCTCCAAGGAAGGCATAGCTCATATTCCTATGGTGTTCTGCAACAGAGGTGATCTGGTTCTTATTCCCAACCCCGGTTATCCTGTTTACAGAGCTTCCGCCATTCTTGCAGATGCCATACCGGTAGATCTGCCGCTGCTGGGAGAAAACAATTTCCTGCCTGATTTTGAGAAAATACCGCCTGCTGTTCTCCGGGAAGCAAAGGTTTTGTTCCTTAACTATCCGAACAACCCGACAGGAGCGGTTGTTACCCTTGAACAGATGACGGAAATGGTGGAATTCGCAAGGGTGAACAACCTGCTTCTTGTCAGCGACAACTCTTACAGTCACATCAGATTCGATGGAGAACGGCCTATGAGTTTTCTTCAGGTTCCCGGGGCTCAGGATGTTGTACTTGAATTTCACAGTCTTTCAAAAACATTCAATATGACAGGCTGGAGAATTGGATTTATCGCAGGTGGAGCCAATCTGGTTAATACATTCATGGGTGCCAAGGAAAACATAGATTCCGGTCCTTTTACGGCTATTCAGAAGGCTGCTGAGGTCGCTATGGATATGCCTTCAGACCTTTTTCATGAGCGGATGAATGTATACAGAGAGCGAAGAGACATTCTTGTGGAAGGGCTTAAGAAGCTCAACTGGGATGTGTTTGATTCTCCGGGTACCTTTTACGTGTGGGTGAAGCTTCCCAAGGGCGCGGATTCCATGATATTTGCCAGGAAGATGATTAACCACGCCGGTATTGTTACTACTCCCGGAAGCGGTTTTGGAACCTGGGGAGAGGGCTATATCCGTTTTGCGCTGACAATCCCATCAGCCAGAATTCACCAGGCAATAGGAAGACTTGAACAGATGGAACTGCACAAGGGAAGGCTGCTCAAATGGTTGAAGAAAACAGGAGACTGACAGGTACACTGTTTCTGAAGGGCATTTCCCTTACTCTGCGACTTGGGGCATTGCCTTTTGAGCGGATTGAGCCCAGAACTGTTAAGATCGACCTGAAGTGGACTGGTGAACTTATTACAGGTGGGCATCCAGTTGTGGACTATTCCCAGGTGTGCGTCTTGTTAAAGAACAAACTTGAACCGGAGTACCTCTACATTGAAGAGCTTGCCCGCGATATCCTGATTATTCTGGAAAATGGCTGGTGTGGACGGTGGACTGTGTCTGTACACAAGGATTATCCTCCTACTGATCCACCCATGGAAAGAGCAACGGTAACCCTTGGGAAATAGATCATTTGCCCTTGGGCTGGGAGGCAATCTCGGTGATGTCAAGGGTAACATGCAAATCTGCATTGTTACTCTCCTGGAGGACGACCGGGTTTCAGAACTCAGGGTTTCTTCTCTCTATCAGACCCCACCATGGGGAGATGTAGAGGGAGGAGAGTTTCTTAACGCTGCTGTAAGCGGTATATGGCATGGAACTGATCTTGAGCTTTTGTACCTCTGTCGCTTGATTGAGGGCAGGTTTTCTGTTCCGGTTTTGAAGAAAGGTGCTGCCAGAGCACTTGATGTGGATGTTCTTTTTCTTGATGGTGGTGTTTCAAGCAGGGAACTCATATTACCTCATCCCCGAATGATTTTTCGAAGATTTGTGCTTGTTCCTCTGTGTGATGTCTGGTCTGAAATTGTGCCCGGGCTGGGTGAAACACCTGCAGTACTTCTAAAGCGCGTACAGGATGGCTCTTCTATTATATTCCGGGGTAATTTGAGCGCAGTTTAACCGATGACTTTGCAGGGAGCTGAACCAGTTTGAAAAGCGCAAGGTATCTTGTTGTAGAAGGTCCGGTTGGGGTGGGGAAAACAAACCTCGCGAGGAAGCTTGCTACAAGACTTGAGGGTAGAGCAGTTCTGGAAGAAACAGGAGAGAATCCCTTTCTTAAAATGTTTTACAGAAACAGGAAGAAGTACGGGTTTCAGGCTCAGGTTTCCTTTCTGCTTGCCAGGTATCTCCAGCAGATCAGGCTTGTTCACCCGGATCTGTTTACAAAGTACCTTATATCAGATTTTCTGTTCGGAAGGGGAATGATATTCGCTAGAGTAAGTCTTGAACCCGAGGAACTTGTTCTGTATCAGCGCCTGATGGAGCAGCTTAATCCCAGGGTGCCTTCACCTGATCTTGTGGTGTATCTGCAGGCATCAACCGGCGTTCTTCTTGACCGGATCAACAGGTTTGGAAGGACTTTTGAGCGGGACATGGATAGAACATGGCTTGAGGAACTTGTTGATTCCTACAATAGCTGGTTTTTACGGGACAGGCAGTATCCTGTTCTTGTTGTGAATACTGATTCGGTTGATTTTCTTAATGACGAGAATTCGTTTGAGGGGCTTATTGAGGCTATTGAGGCTCACCCGGGCGGTATTCAGGGATACAACCCTTTACCGGATAGAGGATTACTGATTTGATAGTAACTGACAGTGAAAAGAGGATATCAGATATTTGTGCCCGGTGGCGGGTTGAAGGGCTTTCTGTAGGATTTGTCCCCACTATGGGCGCGCTTCACAGAGGTCATCTCAGCCTTGTGGAAATTGCCGCAGCTTCTTCAGACAGGGTGGTTGTAAGCATTTTTGTAAACCCCACCCAGTTTGGTCAAGGTGAGGATCTGGACTGGTATCCCCGTACTCTTGAAGAGGATTGTTCATCGGTGGAGTCTGCCGGGGCTTCAGCAGTATTTGCCCCCCGGGCTGACACAGTGTATCCGGATGATTTTTCCACAGGTGTGCATGTCACGGGAATAAGTGAAGGGCTATGTGGTGCCGCCAGACCGGGGCATTTTGATGGAGTAATCACCGTTTGCGCTGTATTGTTCGGTATTGTAAAGCCGGATCTGGCTGTATTTGGAATGAAAGACGCTCAGCAGCTGGCGGTTATCAGGCGGATGGTTTCTGACCTTCGAATGGGAATTGAGATTGTCGCGGCCCCTGTTGTCAGAGAATCTGACGGTCTTGCGATGAGCAGCAGAAACCAATATCTCTCTGTTGAAGAGCGGGAACAGGCATGCCTGATAAGCGCAGGTCTTGAAAAAGCATTGAGTCTTTTCCGAACGGGTGAAAGAAATTGCGAAGTTTTACAAAAAGAATTTCTTGCCGCACTGAAAGACGCACCGTTACTCAGGGTGCAGTATGTTGAAACAGTTGACCCTGATACTATGCTTGGGGTTGAAAGGGTAGATAAACAGGTTCTTCTGGCGGTTGCTGTATTTGCCGGGAAGACCAGACTCATAGATAATATTCTGATTTGGTCGGAGGTTTAGAAATGCTTAGATGTTTTTTGAAGTCCAAGCTGCACAGAATGGTTGTTACCCAGGCCGAGCTTGACTACATGGGTTCCATTACAATTGACCGTGATCTGATGGATATGACAGGGCTTTTACCAGGCGAAAAGGTTCTTGTGGCAGATCTGGATACGGGAAACCGGTTTGAAACCTATGTTCTTGAAGGGAAGCGTGGAAGCGGAATCATTTGTATTAATGGCGCCGCCGCAAGGCTTTGTGATGTTGGCGATAAAGTGATAATCCTGCAGTTCGCATGGCTGGATACTGCCACAGAGCCTGTTCCAGTACCCGTTGTGGTCGTTGCCGATGACTCCAATCTCAACCCCAGGGAGCTTATATGATTACAGCGGCCGTGATTCTTGCGGCGGGGATGGGCAAAAGAATGAAATCGGATCTTCCCAAGGTGATGCATCCTGTTCTTGCCAGGCCCATGGTTGAAAGGGCAGCTCGTGCCGCTGAAGCTGCAGGTGTTACAGAGATAACTGTGGTTATTGGTCACGGCAGAGACAAAGTTATCCCTCTTCTGGAAGAGAATGGCTGGAACTGGGCTGTTCAGGAAGAACAGCTTGGAACTGCCCACGCGGTCAGCTGTGCTCTGGCTCAGGTTGAAAACGCGGACGAGGTTGTTATTCTTATGGGAGATGTTCCCCTGCTTAGAGAGGAAACCATTGGTGAGCTTCTTCAGGCCCTGCGAAACAGCAAAGCGGCACTTGCAGTGTTAACTACTACCCCGCCTGATGTTACAGGATATGGAAGAATTCTTCTCGACGATAACGGCAGGATTGACAGAATTGTTGAAGAGAAGGACGCTTCTGCCGAAGAAAAAGAATGCAGAATAATCAATACCGGAATAATGGTATTCGATGGATCTGTTCTCGCCGAGGTGCTGTCCGGGATCGGCAATACAAATGCCCAGAATGAATTCTATTTGACGGATGCGGTGGCAGTAGTTGGAGAGATGGGTAGAAAAGCTCTGCCTGTTTTTACGCCGCACTGGCAGGAGGTTGCCGGAGTAAATAATCCTCTGCAACTTGCCGGATGTACGGCTGTTATGAAGAAAAGAATTGTTGAATCTCATCTTCTTTCCGGTGTTGTTATTCCAGATCCTGATTCCGTGTGGATTGAAGATTCAGTAATTATAGGAAAGGGTGCTGTGATAGGACGCAACTGCAGGCTCTCCGGTGAGGCTGTTATTGGAACGGGGGCAGTGATCTGCGACGGGTCAATAATAGACGGTGTGATTATTGAACCTGGTGAGACCGTTGAGGAATTCTCAGTTCTCGGAGTAGAGTAATGACAGAAAGATTGTGGGCACCATGGAGATACGATTATATAACATCTCCAGAGAGCAGGAAGGAAGAGTGTGTTTTCTGTGATATCGGGAGAAGTGATCCTTCCAGAGATAAGGAAAATCTGGTTCTACACCGTGGAGAACATGCTTTCGTTGTTCTTAACCGGTATCCCTATATCAACGGTCACCTGATGATCGTTCCTTTTCGCCATGCGGGAGATCTTTCTTCTCTTTCGAAAGAAGAGAGAAGCGAGATGATGGAGTTCATTGTACAAGCTGAAAATGCACTCAAGGAAGGCATGAAATGTCAGGGAATGAATGGAGGGTGGAATATTGGTTCTGCCGGAGGGGCCGGAATACCGGGTCACCTTCACATGCATTTGCTTCCGCGATGGAATGGTGATACCAACTTCATGACTACAGTGGGGGCAATAAGAGTTGTTTCCCAGTCTCTTGAGAGGGCCCATGAGCAGCTTTCAGCATATTTTGGAGGAAAGTAATTGAGCAGGGCTTCAACCAGGCACAGGAAGAAGAAAAGCAGAAAAGTACTTCCAATTGTGTTTGTCTCTCTTGCGGCTGGATGTCTTGTTACTCTTGCCGTGGTGTATTCGCCCTCCTGGTTTCAGACTGAGCATACTCCGCCTTCGCAGGTGTCAGTATTTCAGTTCAGCGATTCCACTCTGCCACCGGATACGATTCGTATCCAGGTTCGGAATGGCGCGGGAGTACCGGATCTTGCAGGACGGGCACAGAGTTTTTTTGAGACCAGGGGAGGGGATGTTACTTTCTATGCTCCGGGTCCGCCATTGAACGCAGAGGATATGGATTACAGCATTACCGTGATTATTTCCCACGATACATCCTTTTCGGCAGCCAGGGAAGTGGCCAGTGTGATAGGTATCGGAGACTCTTCTATAGTAATGATGCTTCCACAGCCGGGGCAGATCGCACCGGTGGATGTAACGATAATTTTAGGAAGGGATCGTGATGATCCCTCTTACTTTATACCGTACAGAGACTAACACCCGGAGACGGGTTCAAGAGCGGAGGATTATTTGAGCACTGAGAAAGAAAGCCCTGATGTACTTGAACAGATAGTTGAGGCAATTCATCAGCGTCACGGGTATGATGTTCTTGCATTGGATATGACCGAATTCCCACTTACAATGGATATTTTTCTGTTGACTTCGACAGATAACAGGGTACAGAGCAGGGCAGCTGCAGATCACATTGAAAGAACCGCCAGAAATCTGGGATGGAGACTTCATCACAAGGAAGGCTACGACGAGGGAAGCTGGATACTGCTTGATTTCGTTGACCTGGTGGTTCACATATTCCTTCCCGATGTGAGAGAGTACTACAACATAGAGGCACTCTGGAGTGATGCTCCAGTGAAGAACTTTGAAGACAGATCAGCACTGGAAGCAGATGAGGAGTTTACCTTTGAAATCGCCCCTTCAGATCAGGGCTGACCTGGCTTCCGCCATGCAGGCGGCGCTGGGTGAGAAGTTTCAGACAGAGATTCCTTCAGTTGAGGTTCTGCCATCCAGAAATCTTTCTTTCGGTGATCTGGCCTGTAATTCAGCAATGCTTCTTGCGGGAAAACTGAGAAGGTCACCCGGAGATATTGCCGCAGTGATGGCAGAAGCTATAGCAACTGGATTTCCTCAGGTGGAGAAAGTATCAGTTGATGGCCCCGGTTTTCTCAATATCACCCTGTCCGGAAAATATCTGACAGAGTTTACAGCTGCCGTAGCTTCTGATGGAATTGGCCAGTTCATTCCTGCGGAGGGCGAGGGAAAGACGGCTCTTGTAGAATTTGTCAGCTCTAATCCCACAGGTCCACTTACCGTGGGACATTGCCGTCAGGCAGTACTTGGTGATGCTGTTTCCAGACTGCTGGAAGCAGTTGGATGGACTGTCCGGAGAGAGTACTATTTTAATGATGCCGGCAGACAGATGGATAAGCTTGCGGAGTCTCTTGCGGCCAGATACCTGAACCTGCTCGGAGTTTCCATGGATATTCCTGAAGGCGGTTATCAGGGCGGGTACATCAAGACATGGGCAGAGGATCTCAGGAAAGAAAAGGGAGATTTATTCAAGTGGCCGGATCAGAAGGATCTGTTCAGAGAGTACGCCGGGGAAAGAGCTTTTGTTTTAATCAGTGATGACTTGAAGCTTCTGGGAATTACATTTGACAGGTATTTCGCTGAGAGTGAGTTGATCCCCGATGCGGTAGAGGCTGCTATTGATCTGCTGAGAGAAAAGGAACTGGTTTACAAAGACACTGAAAATCCCCTGAAACTCTGGTTGAAACTGTCTGATATGGGCCGTCCTGATGACAGAGTGATTATGCGGGAGGATGGCACATATACCTACAGAATGCCGGACATCGCGTACCATCTTAACAAGTTTCGCAGAGGCTACGATTTGATGGTAGATATCTTCGGCTCTGACCACATAGATACATGCAAGGATGTTGAGACGGTTCTTGGGGAACTTCTTGGAAAAAATGAAGTTTCCTGCCGTCTTCGAACAATTCTGCATCAGTTTGTTACCCTGATCAGGGGTGGCGAAAAAGTTAAAATGTCAACAAGAGCCGGTAATTTTGTAACTCTCCGTGATCTTGTTGATGAAGTTGGTTCC
>JAUVJW010000154.1 GCA_030596465.1 Candidatus Fermentibacteraceae bacterium
AGAGCTGCCGCGCGGTGGATATCAACTCCCGAACTCTTAACAACGGAAACCCTGGCCCTGATGCCGGTGGTCTTTACCAGCTTGATAAATTTCATCAGGTGCTCCCAGGGATCTTCAACTGTCGATGGGCATATTCTGTTGTACTCTCTTGCACCGGAAGCATTTAAACTGATACTCACTGAATCAAAGCAATGCAGCAGTTCCACTATCTGATGATCGCCCAGAAACGAAGTGCAGAGACCGTTTGTATTCAATCTGGTTTTCACTCCCCGAAGCCCGGCAGCCTTTGCGCTTTTCATCAGAAGATCGCTTCTGAGGGTGGGCTCGCCAAAACCGCAAAACACAAGCTCATTAAAACTTTCAATGGGAAACGCCTCAATGGTGGAAAGAACAAGGTTTTCTGAAGGATCTTCTGTATGCATAAGGTAGTAACCGCCGAGGCCGTCTTCTGATCTTCTAACGCAGAAGCCACAGTTATTCTGACATCTTGATGTGAGATTGACATAAAGCGATTCTCCATATTGATAAACAATATCTGCCCTTCGATTTTCCGGGTGCAATCTGTAAGCTCTCATGGCATTCTCCCAGAGAATGTATGAGGTTCTCTCTATAGACATATCACTATCCCAAAGTTCCCTGATTTTCATGGTGATAAATCTGGTATAGGCAGGTTCATTCCTTCTGCCCCTGAAGGGCTCCGGGGGCAGAAAAGGCGAATCTGTCTCAACAAGAAGTCTGTCTCTGGGAATACCGGCAATAAGTCTGCGAAGCCTGTTGTTCTTTTTGTAGGTCAGAGGACCGTCTACCCCGATGTAAAAACCCCGGGAAATCGCCTTGCCGGTGAGTAATTCGTCACCGCCCCAGCAGTGAAGAATTACAGGCACTGACAATTTTTCCGGCAACTGCCGGAGAACTTCTGTTTCAGCTCCTCTGGAATGCACAATAAGGGGATAACCTAAGGCCTCCGCAAGCTCAATATGCCTTCGAAACCACCGAATCTGTTTCTCCGGTTCAAAGGTCTGGTGGTGAAAATCAAGCCCCGCTTCACCCACTGCCACAGTATTGGGACGAAGTAAGACACGGTTGAGGGCAAGCCATTCGGATTCCTCTATGTTTTTTTCAGGGAGGTGTTCGGGGTGAAAAGCCGCTGCTGAATAGAGATTGTATTTCCCCGCAATATCAGCAGCTCTCCGTGCAGTCTCAAGATCAATGGAAGGAATCATAATATGATTGATGCCAGCTTTTCTTGAATCCTCAATCACTCCAGCCAAATCTTCATTAAAATGGTGGAAATGCAAATGAGAATGGCTGTCAAATCCCAGTTTCATAACTCGAACTCAACGCCAGATGACATCATCGCGGCCGGGGCCGGTAGAGATGGATGTTACAGAAACACCCACTATCTTTTCAACTGCCAGCACATACGCTCTTGCCGCTTCCGGAAGGTTCTCCCACTTTGTTTCTCCACGAATGTCCTCGGTCCATCCGGAAAAGGTCTCGTAAACAGGAACCAGTTCGCCCATTGAGCGACCGGTGGTAAATTTACCGCCCTTGTAACCTGTACAGATCTGAAGCTCTTCAAAACCGGTGAGAACGTCAAGAAGTGTCAAGGTAATAGAAGTGCATCCATTAATTCTTGCAGTATACCTCGCAAGCATACCATCCAGCCAGCCACATCTTCTTGGTCTTCCTGTTGTTGTTCCGAACTCGTGTCCGGCCCGGCGTATCTTCTCGCCTGTCTCATTATCAAGTTCTGTAGGAAATGGACCTGAGCCTACCCTTGTTGTGTATGCCTTGAGAATGCCAATAACATCGGTGACCAGCGCAGGACCGAAACCCAGACTTGTACATGCTGCTCCTGAAACACACTGTCCGCAGGTTACAAAGGGATAAGATCCATGATCGGGATCAAGAAGGGAGCCCTGGGCACCCTCGGCTATTACCAGCCCACCCCGGTCAAGAACCCTGCTGATGGAAAGAGAAACATCATCAGAATAGCCGGCAACTTCCCTGGTGGCTTCAATAAACTCCGCGACATCGGAATGAAGTTTCTCTACTTCAGCGTAGCCAAGGTTCAATGTACTGATTGCCTCTTTTGTGTGAAAATCAACCAGAGAGGTAAAGGTTGTTTTATTGATAATATCATCAAGACGAATGGCATTACGCCTGAATTTTCTCTCGTAGGTTGGTCCTATACCACGCCCGGTAGTTCCTATTTTTTCGCTTGCCAGATTAACTTCACTCTGTTTTTCAATACATTTATATCCAGGATGTGTAAGGTTTATCTTGCTGGAAATCTTCAATCTACCTTTAGTGGAAATACCATTCTCTTCCAGTGATCTGATTTCTTCCAGAATGGTTACAGGATCCATTACACAGGCAGAACCTATCATCCCGATAACATCCTTGCGTACAAGGCCTGACGGAAGCAGATGAAGAGCGAATCTTTTACCCTCGCCTTCTACAGTATGCCCCGCATTGGCCCCTCCGCTGAATCTGGCTACCGCTACTGCTTTCTCAGCCAGATGATCCACCATCTTTCCCTTACCCTCGTCTCCCCACTGAAGGCCAACAACAATACTAACTGGCATTATCAGCTCCCCGCTGAATGGGTGGCGGTGGCTGTAGCCAGCCACTTGCAAAGTTCGTTGATACCGCTGCCGTCAACTGAGGAAACGGAAATAACGGGTCCCATTTCCCCGGCGATTCGGACAGCCTGTGCCAGTTTACTTCTCTTCAACTTATCGCTTTTTGTAAGAGCAATAATGTAGGGTTTTCCACCCTCCATGAGAAATCTGGCCATCGAAAGATCGTTCTCAAGGTCAGGATGACGGGAATCAACAAGAAGAACAGCACCTCTGAGAGGTTGTCTTTCCCTGAGATATCCGCCGATCCAACCTGTCCATTTTTTGCGCAGTTTTTCAGGGGCTTTAGCAAAACCATACCCCGGAAGATCGGCGATATAAAAATTCTTGTTGGTAGTATAAATATTGATGTACTGGGTACAACCAGGCCTGGAACTGGTTCTGGCAACCTTTTTACCACAGCTCAACTTGTTAATAAGAGATGACTTACCAACATTGGATCTTCCTATAAAAGCCACTTCCGGCAATCCGTCCTCCGGCAATCCGGTTTTACCGGGGCAACTTTTCAGAAACTGAATATGCAGCTTTGCCAAATCAAACAGCTTCCAAATCATTATGCTTCATTAACATTTCCGGTTCTTCCCCGTTGGAAATACACTTCTCATTTATGATAAGCTTGTCTGGAATCTGCTTCGCGGAAGGTATCCTGTACATGGGATCAAGAAGAATACGCTCTACAATTGAACGCAACCCCCTTGCTCCGCTCTTGCTTTTCTTTGCTTCTCTCGCAATTGCAAGAAGAGCAGCATCTGTAATCTGCAGGTCAACACCTTCAAGGTTGAACATGTATCTGTACTGCTTCACAAGAGCATTCTTCGGCTCGGTAAGAACATGAACCAGATCCCGTTCCGAAAGATCGTCAAGTGTTACCATTATCGGAAGACGCCCAACCAGCTCTGGAATTATCCCGAAATGCACCAGATCATGTGATTCAAGCTTCTTGAGGATCTTTGATCCCTCAAATTCTTCTTCATTACCCAGATCAGCATTGAATCCCAGAGATGATCTCCGTACCCTCTTCGAAACAATCTTTTCAATACCATGAAACGCCCCGCCGCAGATAAACAGAATATTGGTTGTGTCAATCTGGATGTGATCCTGATAGGGGTGCTTACGCCCGCCACCCGGTGGAACTCCGGCGATTGTACCTTCGATCATTTTCAGCAGTGCCTGTTGAACGCCCTCACCTGAAACATCTCTGGTGATTGAGGCATTTTCTGACTTTCTTGCAATTTTGTCTATTTCGTCAATGTAGATGATTCCATGCTGTGCAAGTTCAACATCCATATCGGTAACCTGGAGAAGTCTGAGAAGAATGTTTTCCACATCGTCCCCCACATACCCGGCCTCGGTAAGAGTTGTTGCGTCAGCTATGGCAAATGGCACATCAAGAATCTTAGCAAGAGTCTTGGCCAGCAATGTCTTGCCAACACCCGTAGGCCCCAGAAGAATAATATTGCTCTTTTCCAGCTCAACAGACGCGGTGCTGTCGTGCTTGCTCTGGAGTCTTCTGTAGTGGTTGTAAACAGCAACAGAAAGAACCTTCTTGGCTTCTTCCTGGCCGACTACATACTGATCAAGCTTTTCCTTGATCTCCATGGGAGCGGGAAGCTCTTTGTTCAGAAAAGAAGGTTTGTCAGAGATTTTCTTTTTACCGGTTTCGTCTACGATTTCATGACAGTAACGCACACAGTCATCGCAGATAAAAACGCCAGGCCCTTGAATAAGCTGATTAACTTCTGCCGCTGGTCTGTTACAGAATGAACATCGATTCTCTTTTGGCATCTTCAGTCTCGATTCGTCAAAATATTGTCAACAATTCCGTAATCCAGTGCTTCCTGAGCGTCCATCCAGAAATTACGATCACTATCTGCATTAACCTTCTCAATATCCTGTCCGGTGTGATAAGCCAGGATCTGATCCATCTGCTCGCGGATCTTGAGAATTTCTCTTGCCTCAATCTGAATATCGGATGACTGTCCTCTGGCACCACCGCTTGGCTGATGGATCATGACCCTGGCGTGGGGCAGAATACTTCTCTTGCCCTTTGTTCCCGCCGCGAGAAGAACAGAGGCCATTGAGGCCGCACTACCCATGCAGAAGGTGGAAATGTCTGGTTTGATAAACTCCATGGTATCATATATGGCCAGACCAGCGGAAACGGAACCTCCCGGACTGTGAATGTACATGTTGATATCACGTTTTGTGTCCTGGCCCTCAAGGAAAAGAAGCTGAGCAACAACAACACTCGCGGTCTGAGCGGTAATGGTATCTGCGATAAAGACAATTCGATCCTTCAGTAACCTGGAGTAGATATCGTATGACCTCTCGGAGTTGCCCTCTTTCTCAACTACAAAGGGAATTACTGGCATTATTCTTCTCCCTCGTTACTCGTGTCAGCTTCTGAAGGGTCAACCGCAACCCATTTCCAGGGAACCACAGCCGGTTCATGTGAATCTTCTTCCTGAGACTTCTCTTCAATCACTGCTGAGTTTAAAACAAATTCCAGAGCCTTTTCGTTCCTGTTCCTGTCCAGATACGAGGATCTGCTGTCTCCCGCGGCAAGAGCTTTTTCAATATCCACCTCTGATATCTCAAGGCTTTCACAGATAGCTATCTCGCGAAGAATAAGGA
>JAUVJW010000135.1 GCA_030596465.1 Candidatus Fermentibacteraceae bacterium
AACTGGAAATCTGGACAGACGCTATAAGGCTTGCTGTGCCCAGGGCATTTCTGGAACTGAACCTGCAGGCTTTTGAAATGGGACATCGTGAGGGAAGAGAGATTCTTCACATGGAAGAGGGAAGAATTCCCGTGACATGGGACAGGAAACAGCCCGTTCCCAAGGCAATCAGAGACATGTTTTCCAGGTAGGATAGGAGACCGGAATTCCCACAAAAACGGGATTGCGGTTTTGACTTGATTTGAGATTGTATATATTACCATGTGTGTTTTTTCAAGAATTAGCGCAATAATGCGCCATCCGGATTGTATTCGGAAAAACAGGGGGGGGATTTATGAAATTAACGCTAACAGTGTTGGCAGTGCTTCTTATGTCAGCTACGGTTGCTAATGCGCTTCCATCTTACTGGGGCCTCAAGGGGCTTAACAGAGTTGTTGACGCACAGCCAATTGAAACAAATCAGTATTCCGTAGGTCTCTTTACCTATCTGGGTATCAGCCATGACGATAGAACCGCTGTGCTGGATGATGTTTCATTCACAGCTGAAGATACAGAGTATGATGCCACGGGTCATGTTTCTTTTGGCTATGGCATAAACGAAATGGTAGAGATGGCGGGAAGGGTCAGCTACTGGTGGAATGGTTACAGGCGTGATCTCGGCAACGCTGATCGTGATGCCGGTACCGGTGACTGGGAAAGCGATGACCAGTTGAACGAAGCTGTTTTTGCTCTCAAGTTAGCTTTCAACCCCACAGATGATGGCCAGTTCTGGCATGGCTTCATGCCCTCTGTCGGCTTTTCTGTCAGCAGTGGTGATAACGATTACGTTACAATGTATGATAGGGGCACCGACGGAATCTGGCACTGCGGTGATCCCATGTTCGAGATGAGACGCGCCATGCTTGGAACAGGCAAGCTTAATTTCGGCGGAGACCTGCTTGTTTCCTACAACTCGGACTTCGGTCTTGGCGTTCATGTTAATGCCGGATACCACCGCTATTCACAACTGTTTGAATTTACAGATCACAGACGCGACACCAATGGCGTTGTCACCGCTACGGATGATGTAGATCTTACAGTAGACGATAATGTGATCAGAGTTGCCGCTGGACTCGAGTACGAGACCAGCGTTGCTACTCCTTTTGTTGAACTTGAGTACAACAAATATCTTGATCGTGATGAAGAAGCGGGAGACGGTGAGAGGTATGACGATACTGCCCTTCTTAATGGCGGATTCAGATTTACTTCTCCTTACGGTATTGCTCTTGACCTTACCGGTTCAATGGCTCTTACTACCTTTGATCCTGAGTGGTCTGATCTAGGTCACGGTATTTACCAGAGTGGAACAACGCCCACTGACGACGAGCGTGCACAGAGAAGTCCTTTCCCCGGCGGATACCCCGCGGAATTCGGCGTGGGCATTAACTTCATTTTCTCTTCAGTACTACTCGAAGATCCTACCCATGGAACTCTCAGTGGTATAGTTACAGATTCAGAGACCGGAGAGGTTCTTACAGCCGAGGTCAGCTTCCCGGCTTCCTCTATTCTTCCACAGACTACGATTGACGGCTTCTACTCAGTAGAGCTACTTGCGGGATCAGTTCCCATGAGTGTTGATGCTGACGGATATCTGCCCTTCGCGGAAACTGTTGTGATAGTTGCCGGTGAAGATCAGGCACTTGATGTTGTTCTTGTACCTGTGCCTGATAACGGAATTCTTACAGGCGCGGTTACAAACGCTGAAACCGACGAATTAATAGCCGGTGCCACTGTCAGCGTTGCGAATCTTCCTGAAGGTATTGAGGAAACAACAACAACAAACGCTGATGGTGTTTACTCCATCACTCTTCCAGAGGGTAACTGGACCGTTAAGGTTGAGGCAGCAGATTATCTCAATGTCGTAAAAGTTCAGATCATGACCCCCGAACAAACTACAATCTTTGATGTTGAGATGCGTCCCGCACTGGTTGAGGGTCAGGTTCTCAGCTTCAATAACATCTACTTCGAGAGTGGAAGTGCTCAGATCAAGCCGGAGAGCTTCGGTATTCTTGATCAGGTAGCTCAGACACTTATCGATAATGCCGGTGTCAGGGTCCGTATTGCCGGTCATACCGACAGTGATGGAAGTGCCAGCTACAATCAGGGTCTCAGTGAGCGCAGAGCAAACTCTGTGCTTGAATATCTTATACGTAAGGGTGTTGCTGGAAATACTCTGACTACAATAGGATATGGTGAAGAGAGCCCAGTTGTTCCCAACACCAGCGCAGGTAACAAGGCTCAGAACAGGCGTATTGAGTTTACAGTACTCGGTGTTGCAATTCGATAATTCCTGATTGAATACAAGAAGAGGGGGCGGGTTTTTCCCGCCCCTTTGTGTTTGCCCTGTATTTTACGCTGTGTATAATGAGACAGGCAGTTACCCCAGTCCCAGCACATCCAGATTCCATAAAATTTCAAGTTCTTTCCGCGCAAAGAAGACCAGGTGAGGGGCCTGCGAGTACAGAGCACTCAGTTGCGCGAGATCGTGGTTTCCCTTGAGCAGGAGTCCGATCTGTCCTCCGGGAAGGCTTACAGGTGTGTTTGATTCAATAACGGTAACAGTGAGGTTTGAGCATTCCACCAGCCAGCCCGGATCGGTTGTGCGAGGCATTATTACAGCCAGCCTCAGAAGACCGGGCAGCCCGTATATTTCTGCCTTTGCACTGGTGTAGCATTCAGGCTCAGGCAGCTCTGATATCATATCAAGCAAATCCAGCGGAAACACTTTTTCCGACCGGATTACGACATCCAGCGGGCAGTAAGGGTCTTTGTCTCTTCTTTCTCTTACTTTATCCAGTATCGGTTTACGATATGCCCACGGATCATTTGTGTTTATACGGAGCACACCATGGCGTACAGAGGGGGATATGTGAGATTGCTTTTTTTCGGGAATAAATACTTCCATTCCGGGAAAAGAATCACAGAGTACCGGTCTCTGCGGCGGATCTGCATCATAGCCAAGGATATCAGAGACTTTTTCCCGGGCCAGCAGCAGATTCTGTATGGTGTATTGTCCTGATTGCGTTATGGAGTATGGAGGTCTATCCTCATATCGGATACCAAGCTTCTCTGCATTCATTCTGAGTTCGGTGCCGGGAAGAACAGAGAGGCAGAAGGTTTGCACCTGATCGTGAAGATCCCTGTTTACAAGCTCGATTGCGGCAAGTTCAATATTCTCGGGATTGTCCCCGGGAAGACCAAGAATCAGATCCATTATCGGTGTGATCCCGCTTTCTTTCAGCAGTGAAGCACCCTTCAGAATTGAGAGGGGATTACCGCCGCGGCCTACAGAATGCAGAACTTCCATGCTTATGGTCTGCAATCCAACCTCAAGGCTGTTGAATCCCGCCTGTGCAAGAGCATCCGCTGTGGCTTCGGAATGGATCAGGTCGCTTCTGACTTCAGCAAAGCAGTCCATTCTGTAGTCGGACATCCCGGTAAGAAGTGTGGCGAGATCAAACCTGCTGTTGAAGGTGGGATCGAGGAACACCAGCTCCTCAGCACCCATTTCGTGGAGCATTCTGATCTTTTTAAGAACCTTTTCAGCAGGAATCACTCTGGGGATCGGAGAAGTCCTTCTGTACGCGCAGTAAGAACACAGACACTGACATCCTCTCTGGGTCTCAATGTGTACTGATCCACCTTCCGGGGGGGTGAGGTATCCTGTTTCATACGGATCCGGCCAGCGATCAGGGGGATTTGTATCCACAACAGGTCCCAGCAGCTTTTTTCCTGTTTTTAGTATTGCCCCAAGCCGTTTTGTGGAAAGTACATCTGCCGCGAATGATTCTCCTTCCCCGGCTACGAAAAGATCAATCGATGATTCCATGAGTAAAGCGTGGTTGTCTTTTGTAACTTCCGGTCCACCGGCAACGATGAGTAGTTCCGGTTTCCACTTTTTAAGGTTTTGGAGAAGGTAAAGAGATCTTTCCCTGTTCCACAGGTAGAGGGTTACTCCCAGCAACTCTGGATCTCTTCGTTTCAATTCCTCAAGAAGGGCAGCATCTCCGAGAGAATTCATAAGCCCCTCAGGAAAAATAGATTGAGGGGGCAGAGCAGCCGCTGCGGCCAGGAGGGCTGAAGCAAGGGGAATATTGCCTGTGGACTCCCATGCTGTTGATGGATGCAGCGGAAGCTGGATGAGCTGGACAGTATGCATTACTTACAATACTGGACTGATGGTAGAGACTCCGGTAACCGCGAGGAGATAGAGGATAAGAAAGGAAATTCCCCATAAAATGTGAGCACCGGGATGATGACCGCTAAATGTTTCTTTCCTGCAAAGCAGAAATCCTGTAAACTGTAGAATGAGAGAAATTGAGAAAAGAACGGGTAGCGGGGATATTCCCAGAAGGAGGAACAGGCTGCTTACACCCGCTAATCCTCCAGGCAGGGAAAATCTGGATAATTTGTATGCCCAGCTTTCAGAGTCTGCCAGAGGAGGGAATGTTTCATAGAGGTTGCTGGATTCTCGCGAGAAAAGTCTTGTTCCGTAAGAGATGGAAAACGCGGCGGTTACAGTGACAAGAATACTGTAGATAATCCCTCCGATAAAAGCTAGAATGGGTAATGGAGAAAGTGGATACTCCCCGGGCGATATTTTCTGGGGAACCAGGATTATTGTGAGAATAAGTATCATTTCAAGTGCTTGAAGAACTCCAAGAACAGACCACCTGGAGAGAACTCGTCTACCGAATAATCTGGCCGTTTGAAGACCCACCAGTATTATAGACAACTGGCCGTGTCCCATGGTCGGGTTTCCCTCAGAGGTGGAAAGGAGGAGCCCCAGAAAAAGCAATTCCAGAATTCTGAGAAGATCAAAGCGGTCAAAGTTGTTATGCAACGCATTGTATTCAGCAGGATTCAGGGAAAGCCTTCCTGATTTACCCAGTCTTTTATGAAATATTTCCTCCAGAAGAAAAAGGCACAGAACAAGTAAGCTGAGTATTTTATGCATGGTCAGTATCTTTTACAGTTAGAAGCACTATTCCTCCGGCTAAAAAGAAAAAAGATATGGAAAGGATGGAGTTTCTGGCGTTTCCTGTTATATCTCCTATTACAGCAAACATAAGAGGTCCGAGAATGCTTGCGAATCTTGATGATATAGAAAAGAAACCGAAATACTCTGAGGATTGTTTCTGTGGAATAAGAACCGAGTAGAAGGAGCGACTTATAGCCTGAACTCCGCCCTGCAGTAACCCTACAGCCCCCGCCAGTACCCAGAACTGCCAGGTTTCGGTCATTTTCCACGCATAGAGAACTATGGCGATATAGCCGGTGATGCCTATAAGAAGAGCCTTTTTTGGTTTTATTCTTGCTGCAAGTTTTCCGTAATAGATTGAACCGGGGAATCCGATAAATTGGGTAAGCAGCAACGCACCGATCAAGTGGCTGCTTTCCAGTCCCAGCTCCGCTTTCCCGAAAACAGTGGCCATCATAATTATCGTCTGTATACCATCGTTGTAAAGAAGAAAGGACACAAGAAATCTGAAGGCTTGACGGTGCTGTCTGATGCTTTTAAAGGTGGAGGCAAGAGAGACTAACCCCTGATGAAACGACTGTTTGAAATTGATATTTGAGTAGGTTGGTCCTTCGGGTACCTTTTTAAACAGTGGGATGGAGAACCCTGCCCACCACAGGGAAACTGTAAGGAAACACAGTCTTACAGCCATTGTTCCTTCCGGAATTCCAAAAAGACCCGGCTTTTTTATCATCAGCAGGTTTAAGGCCAACAGAAGTCCGCCGCCGAGGTATCCCATGGCAAAACCCCTTGAGCTGACCAGATCTCGTTTTGAAGGAGGAGT